>ADZZ01000548.1 GCA_000179315.1 delta proteobacterium NaphS2 | reverse complement strand
TTAGTTGGCCGAAGACTGGACCCTCGAGCGGATGAAGGGAGTGGGGGGGATCGGAGCTATCTTTCCCGCCATGGCCAACTCGGTGATGGCACTGAAGGTTCTAGGATATCCTGATGATCATCGGGATTTTGTTCGCGGAATCCAGGCCATCGAAGATCTGCTGGTGCATCAGGACGATGAAAGCTATTGCCAACCCTGCCTGAGTCCCATATGGGATACCTGCCTAAGCCTTTCGGCTGTCCTTGAAAGTGGGCTTGATGCAGATCATAAATCCGCCCAAGGGGCGGTTGACTGGCTTTTAAAACAGCTTATTCTTGTGCCGGGGGACTGGGCTTACCGGGCACCGGATCTTGAGCCGGCCGGGTGGGCTTTTCAATTCGAAAATACTTTTTACCCGGACGTGGACGACACCCCCATGGTCCTTATGGCCCTGTTGCGTGCCGGCGCTCTGAACAAAGCCGCACATCGGGACAAAATTGCCAAAGCCGTGAAATGGGTCATCGGCATGCAGAGTTCGGACGGTGGATGGGGAGCGTTTGATATTGATAACAATTATCTTTATCTCAACGAGATCCCCTTTGCGGACCATGGTGCACTCCTTGATCCCGGCACATCTGATTTGACGGGTCGATGCATTGAACTCCTGGCCATGCTGGGATACGGATCTGATTTCCCTCCCATCTCCAGGGCACTGAATTTCCTGAAACGAGAACAGGAAGACTGTGGGGCCTGGTTCGGGCGATGGGGCGTCAATTATATTTACGGCACATGGTCGGTATTGAAGGGGTTGGGACGTCTGGGAGAGGACCCCTCACAGACCTATATCCGCAGGGCCGTTCAGTGGTTGAAATCCTGCCAGAATCCAGACAACGGCTGGGGCGAAACCTGTTACTCCTACACGGATGCTGACTTGGCGGGAAAGGGAAAAAGCACGGCATCGCAGACCGCTTGGGCACTTTTAGGACTCATGGCCGCCGGTGAAGCAAACAGTGCCGCGGTGCAGCGGGGCATCCATTACCTGATCAACCAGCAGGACAGAGAGGGAAAATGGAATGAAAAGCTTTACACCGGTACCGGTTTTCCCAGTGTTTTTTACCTGCGCTACCACGGATACGGGCAATTTTTTCCCCTTTGGGCTTTGGGCGAATACCGTCGATTGCGTACGGACAAGATCACCCTTCAGGAAAAAATGACCCTGAAACGTCCCATTGATTTATCTTACCCGAGGTCTGATCAGCCATAAAAATGAGGAAGAGCATCGGTATTGTGGCGGCGCTTCCAGGAGAGGCGAGGGCCTTGGTGGACCATCGTTGCGGGCGGAAAACCGAAAGATTTCCACATTGCCGCGCGGTTTCGATGACCGGACGGAATTGGTGATTGTTCAGTCGGGCATGGGTG
>ADZZ01000549.1 GCA_000179315.1 delta proteobacterium NaphS2 | reverse complement strand
TTATCTGTGAAGCTGCGCGGTATCGGGCTTGTCACCGGAGAAGTGGGCAGCGGGAAAACCAGTATCTGCCGAAAGATGGCCGCTTCTCTGAATACGGGTCTGTACCGGGTGTTTTACGTTCCTCTGACCACCGGCAATGTAACGGATATCTACAAATCCATTGCCTGGGAAATGGGGCTAACCACGGAACGGAGCCTGGCAGCCCTTTATCGTTCCATCCATATGGAGGTCAACCGACTCTGTCTGGAATCCAAAATCAGGCCAGTGCTGATTATTGATGAAGCGCAATACTTGAGAAACGAGGTCCTCGAAAACCTCAGGCTGCTGACAAACTATGAGATGGACTCACAAAATCGTCTCTGCATGATATTTGTTGGCCAGGCCGAGTTGAGGCGACGGCTTTCACTGTCCGTCCATGAGCCTTTGGCTCAAAGGCTTGTGGTGCGTTATCACATATCCGGTCTTGCAAAAGAGGAGTTGCTCCCTTATCTGAAACACCGGCTTGAGTTGGCCGGAACCCAGATGGATCTTTTTGAACAGCCGGCTCTTGAAGCGCTTTTTCAGGCGACAAACGGTCTGCCACGCAAAATCAATCTGCTGGCACACCTCTCATTGAATGTGGCGGCACTGCAGAATGCCCAGCTTGTATCGGCTGAACATATTCTTACCGCAGTGGAGGAAACGGGATAGTGCTAAACCTGCATGATCAGATTCGGTGAAACAGAGGCGAGCTCTGCTGAGGAGCAACTCGCCAAGGGATAGCCGGATAGGCGACGACGAAATATCGTCATCGGGAGGGGAGTCTTCGGGCTCCCCTTTTTTATGTGATATTTCCGAGGAGCCTTCATGCCTAAAAAAACCTCGGGGTTGGGCA
>ADZZ01000550.1 GCA_000179315.1 delta proteobacterium NaphS2 | reverse complement strand
GGCAACAGAAAAGGCGCAAGCYCATCGGAGGGCGGAACGTCGGCGAAGATAAAAAAAGTAAAAAACCGTGGATGATCAGGGTTCAACACCCCCGTCATCCGGTGATAAGGTGCCCTCCAGGTGGTCCGGCGTGGGTCCGAGATGCCGTTTTTGCGGCTCATGGGGTGTTATTGTGAAAGATTTTCCCCGCCGAGGCTACGGCAATCATCCACAAACTGTTCCGGAGGTGTTCACATGATGGTTAAAAAGCCTCTTTTTCCAAAACGAATACGCAAAATCGCCRGCGGTTTTGCCTTTATTGAACATCGCTTTTTGCGAAAGGGTTTTTGGGAGAGCCTGAGTCATATTGAACTGCTGCTCTACATTTTTCTGGTGGTGGTATCTGACAAAAACGGGCTGTCTTATTACGGCTACGACAAAATCTGCCGGATTCTAAGGGTGGATGCAGATCAATATATCAATGCCCGTAATCGCTTGCTGGACAAGGACCTGATTGGATTTGACGGCCGTGTGTTTCAGGTGCTTTCCCTTCCGGATCGTCCAGTGATCGTGAAACCTGTGAAGGAAGTCCGGAACGGGGGATGGTTCAGTCTTGGAGAAACCGTACAGGAAATCATTCGGGAGAAAGGACGTGGGATCAACCCGAACAGTTGATATTCATCTGCTGGAATTGCGCTACGCTCATTGCCGGATCATGAACCACCAGGCTTTAAAGCAATTGCGGGATTCCATCGAAACTTACGGGCAAATCGTTCCGGCCCTGGTTGTTACAGAGAAAGACAAACTGATTCTGGTTGATGGGTACTTGCGTGTTCGAGCGCTTCGTGCCTGCGGAAAGGACCAAATATGTGTCCATTTATCAGAAGAAAACGAACAAAATGCCATGTTTTCGCTTTTGGCCAAAACCAATGAACGGCAATGGGAAGCCATGAGCAGT
>ADZZ01000551.1 GCA_000179315.1 delta proteobacterium NaphS2 | reverse complement strand
AGGCAGCTGTCGAGAGCTTTGCAGGTTATGGGGCACAAAATCGGTCGGCAAAAGGTATCGGAACTGTTGGCCGATTTGGGTTACAGTCTCCAAGCGAACCGCAAGGTTCGTGAAGGTTCCCGTCATCCGGACCGCGATGCCCAGTTTCGCTATATTTACAACCAGGTAAAAGTATTTCAGGAGAATAACCAACCGGTTATTTCTGTTGACACCAAGAAAAAGGAGCTTGTTGGAGATTTTAAAAACGCAGGCCGGGAATGGCAACCAAAAGGACAACCGGATTCTGTCCGAGTACACGATTTTGCTGACAAAAATTTGGGCAAGGTTAACCCATATGGTGTATATGATCAGACAGCAAATGTTGGCTGGGTCAGCGTTGGCATTGATCATGACACATCATCCTTTGCTGTCGAGAGTATCCGTCGTTGGTGGAAAAGAATGGGCCAGCAAACTTATCCGGAAGCAAAACAACTTCTCATAACGGCGGATGGAGGCGGTAGTAACGGATATCGAATTCGGCTTTGGAAAATTGAACTTCAACGGTTTGCAGATGACCAAGGTCTTGAAATCTCCGTGTGCCATCTCCCTCCTGGCACAAGCAAATGGAATAAAATTGAACATCGAATGTTCAGTCATATCAGCATGAATTGGCGTGGCAAGCCGTTGACGAGTCACGAGGTAATTGTGAATCTGATAGCCAACACAACCACTCGACAAGGCCTTAAGATTCAGGCTGAGATTGACTCCAACAGTTATCCAAAGGGGATCAAAGTAACTGACACCGAACTTGAGAACGTCAATTTGTTTAAGGCCGATTTTCATGGCGAATGGAACTATTCTATTCGCCCTAAATGTTCAAGTTATTAACGGACAGACTCTTATGATCGCATTAGATGATTTCATCAATCCAAAGACAGGTCGCAACATCTTCGGATGTTCTCATATCTTCGATCATGCCGCAAAGGACAATCAATCCAAATATCCATGGGCACAGAATGTGGTTCTTATTGGTCTGTTAAAGGTCATCAAAGGACGATGGGCTTGTCTCCCCCTTTCACAGCGATTTTATTTGCCCCAAAAGGCCATAAATGCCAAATCGGACAATATGAGGGTTGCCGGAAAGGTCGTTTCTTTCCAAACCAAACTCCAACAAGCTGTCGAGATGGTAATTCAGGTAGCTCAACACTTTGCCGGCGTTGACATAATAATCGTTTGTGACAGCTGGTTCGGAAATAACGGCCTGTTCAAACCCCTCCGCACTAAACTCGGAAATTTTGTTCATTTGCTTTCAAGATTACGTTCCAATACCGTACTGTACTCCATCCCC
>ADZZ01000552.1 GCA_000179315.1 delta proteobacterium NaphS2 | reverse complement strand
AATTACATCCCTGACAAAGTCCGGGAGACCTACAGGAACGCGTTTTTGCGGGAATTCAGGAAATATCAGGGAAAACCCGTGGAGGAAGAGATCGCTATCGGGATTGACATCAAGGTACTGGGGCCCGGATGCCCTCAGTGTGACGGGTTGGAACAGGCCTTGATGGCCGTGGTTTCCGAAAAGAAGATCACGGCCGATATTGAGCACGTTCAGGACACAAAGGAAATCGGCCGCTGGGGTGTCATGGGAACCCCGGCGCTGGTAATCAACGGCCGCGTTAAATCGGTGGGAAAGATCCCGCCACGGGCCAGGTTGATACAATGGCTTGAAGAAGCAAATGCCGAACAGGCGTAACCCGTAAGAGAAAGGAATCATCATTATGGAAATCAAGGTGCTGGGGCCCGGATGCCCCAAATGCGAACAGACGGAGAAAGTGGTGATGGACGCTATTGACGAGTCTGGAAAAGATATTTCCGTCACCAAGGTCAAGGATATCACCGAAATCGCCAAACACGGCGTCTTCATGACCCCCGCTGTTGTGGTGGATGGAGAGGTGAAATCCATTGGGAAGGTCCCTTCCAAGGAAGACATCAAGGGATGGATCACCCAATAGCCGTCCACGAACGGACCGAAAGATAACCGACGTGAAACGGCGACTTGAAAAAATGCGTTCTTAGGGAGGCAATGTCATGTCAGACGCACGACTCTTGGCGGAATGGTTTCCGGAGTTCGCTGAACATCTGGACAAAATGGATGAAACCTACAAACAGATGCGGACCATCGATGAAAAGACCTATCAGTTCATCTGCTTCGCCCTGGCAATCAAAGCCCGGTCAAAGCCCTGCCTCTTGAAACATTTCATGGGCGCGCTGGAAGCGGGGGCAACCGTTAAAGAACTTTCCTACATTATGGCACTGACCTTCAGGGAAGCGGCCGGTGGTGACGACTGCTGGACCCATGATGCCCTCGGGGACTATAAGGCGCTTATTGCCGAAGGGCTTAAAAGCAACGAATGCTGTAAGCGGTAGCACTTTTTTCAAGTGCTCCGGACGGCTCTTTCCGCCACCCCGGGTTCCCCCCGCAAACTCGGAGAATCCGGGGAAACGCCACGTGAGCGAAACAACGCCAATGCCTCGAATGGATCGGTCCGGATTTCCACCTGATAGCCAAGGCGCTCCAATCGCTGCCGATTCAGGTTGGCCATGGCCTCCTCATCGTCCACAAAAAGGATTCTTTCGTGCCAAGGTGTTTTCGCTTCTGAAATTCACCCTTGCCACTTCCTTCGGTATTTTCACATCAACCCCAAAAGCCTCAGCCAGTTGACCCAGCTGTTCAGGATTCGCGGGTGGATCACCATAACCGATTTGGGGCTGGTAGCCTGCTAGCCTTTTTCTTTTAATCGCGGCAACTTAACAATAAAAGTGGATCCTTCCCTTAATCGGCTCTTCACTTGTACCGAACCGCCGTGGGCTTCAACGATGGCTTTGACGAAACTGAGACCCAGACCGAGGCCCCGTCTGGAACGGCTGTAATCGCCGCGATAGAGCCGCTCCCAGATTCGGGAGATCTCGTTTTCCGCAATGCCCATCCCTTTATCGGAAACGGATATCACGGCCTCCGCACCTTCGGCCATGCTCTCGACGCTGACGGTGCCCCCTTTTCCGCCGTACTTCAACGCATTATCCAAAAGATTGGCCAGTACCTGCTGCAATCGGGTTCGATCCGCCTGTATCATGATGGTCTTGTCCAAATTGAGGTGTACGTTTGTATTCTGTTCCTCCGCCACAATCTCATAGAGGTCCACCACATCTTCAATCACATGGGAAAGGGAAAGTGCCGTTTTCTGAAGACGCATGACCCCTGTCTCCGCTTCCGCGACATCCATGAGGGTATTGAGCATGGTGAGCACCCTTTCCGACTCTTCCATGCAGTCGCCCAGCGCCTCACGGCAGGCTTCGCGATTTGTGGCGTCCTGAAGGGCGAATTCCGCCACCCCCCGTAATCGCGTCATGGGTGTCCGCAGATCGTGGGCCACATTGTCCAGGGAATTGTGCATGGCCTGTATGAGTGAATCATTTTTGTCCAGCATCTCATTGAATAATCCCACCAGTTCATCCATCTCGCCCCTTTCCTTGCGAACCGGAACGCGCAGGCTCATCTTTCCGGTCCTCAAAATATTTTTGACGGTTTCAATGAGGCTCCGAATCGGTTTAATGGCACGGAAGGTAACCATGCTTCCGCCAATGACACCCAGAAGAAGAACGGGAATCATGAAGATCAGAAAGACGGTTTTGAAATAGGAAAGCAGTTCGCGACTTCGCACCGAACTCTTTCCCACCTGCAGCGTGATGCCGCCGGGCAAAGATGCCATCCCCACCGTCCAGGCGCCTTTGTCCGAGGCGTCTTCCAGGGAGAACCAAAAATCCTTCTTCCCCGGCTGCATACCCTTCAGGCGGCGTGGGTCGAGCCCTTCGAACCCTTGGGGAAACTTCAAAAAAAGGACCTGGTTCAACGGTCCCACAATGCGGACGAAAAAAATGTCTCCCTGGGGGTTGGCCTGTTGGTCAAAACGCGCTTTCAGTGCGCGAATCCCCCCTTCAGCAAACCAGGCAAGGTATTCCTGGATACGGTCCTGCACAATTTCTTTCTCACGCTGCTCAACCAGATTGTGGATGACATAGTAGGCCACCAGAAAAAGCCCGCCCGAGGCGATCACAAAGTAGAGCGCATATAACAGGCTCAATTTGAGACTGAAAGTGAGACCGACCTTGCTACTGCTCTTTGAGGACATAACCCATCCCGCGGACCGTGTGGATCAGTTTTCTGTCAAAATCCTTATCAACCTTGTTTCGCACACGACAGACCAGCACATCGACCACGTTGGTTTGCGGATCAAAACTGTAGTCGTAAACATGCTCCAGTATGGAGGTCTTGGAGACAATGCGACCCTTGTTGCGAACCAGATGCTCAAGAAGTGCAAACTCTCTGGCGGGCAGGCTGATTTCTTCTCCTCCACGTTTGACCTCCCTGGTAAGCAGATCAAGCGTCAGGTTCCCGGCACTTAAGGCAGAAGGTTCCGCAACCCTGGTTGACCTGCGAATGAGCGCATGAATGCGGGCCAGGAGTTCGGAAAATGAAAACGGTTTGGTCATATAGTCGTCTCCACCAGTCTGCAGTCCTCTTACGCGATCATCCACCGACCGTTTTGCGCTGAGGATGATCACCGGCGTCGTGATTTTTTTCTCACGAAGCTTTTCAATGAGGGTCAAACCGTCAAGCCCCGGGAGCATGATGTCCACCATTGCCGCATCATAGGGCTCTGTCTCGCCCAGATGAAGCCCATCCACGCCATCATGGGCCACATCCACGGCAAACCCGGCTTCTTTCAAACCATTGGCGACGAAAGAGGCGATTTTCGGATCATCTTCAACAACTAATATTCTCATCAAACGGCTCCTCCGGCATGATATTCTTTTATGGATTGTACTACATCAAGAGAGGTTCAGTAAAAAAGGAGGGGAAACAGTGAAGCGATTATTGAAAC
This sequence comes from delta proteobacterium NaphS2, assembly GCA_000179315.1. Lineage (GTDB taxonomy): Bacteria > Desulfobacterota > DSM-4660 > Desulfatiglandales > Desulfatiglandaceae > NaphS2. Next base: position 398 of record ADZZ01000552.1, on the reverse strand, counting down.
AAATTGTTCATGGTGCCGGCAACAAAAAAACAGGCGCTTTTTCAAATCTGAAGAAGCGCCCCGGAATGGCCGAAAAAAATTATTCAGGCTACATGACTTTCACATTTGCAGCTGCGGGACCCTTCTGTCCTTCTTCAATATCAAAAGAGACCTGGTCTCCCTCATTCAGGGATTTAAACCCTTCCATGAGAATAGCTGAATGATGGACAAATACATCCGGCCCGTCTTCCTGCTCAATAAAACCAAAACCTTTTTGATCGCTGAACCATTTTACAGTTCCATTCGCCATAGTGACATCTCCTTTTCTTTCTGAAAAATCCACACGACCTACTTGTGGCTGCCACTTTGAAAATGGAATTTCGTTCAAAAACGAAGCCAGTCCACGAGCTAGGAGCGGA
>ADZZ01000553.1 GCA_000179315.1 delta proteobacterium NaphS2 | reverse complement strand
CACCTGATGAGCATTGAATCCGCACATGCTCATCAGGAGTTCATCGGTTAGCAGCAGGTCATTTATTTCATCGATGGTTTTGATGGAGCCGACGACCTTCATCAGGAAAACGAGCAGAAGTTGAATAAAGGGAACGTTTTTTCTCTTTTGCTTCTGTGGATCCAGCTGTTCCAAAAGAGGGAAGACATCGATCTCCCGAAGGTAATTGAAGAAGGAGTCAAACAGGGTCGCCTCATCCATGGCATAGACAACATCCATCTCCCGGCGATGGAACAGGTGGTCCGCTACTTTAGCGTCATCCCGCTCTGCGGTATGCCAAAATAGGCGGTTACACAAGGTTTCCTGAAGCTGATCCCGACGAGTCATAACCGAAGGTTAAGCACAGAATGGGATAGATGTCAAATCAGGATTGCGATCAATATGCAATGATATCAAACAGATACATGTCGAAATTTTATGCGCCTACAGGGGTTTCGTGGAATTGTGCATACCCCCTCGTGTGTTTTGATTGGTTTGTGCTTCCTCGGATCATATGGAGCTTCTGAGGACGCTTCATGCAACATATTGAAAAGTCAGACCAAAATTAAAAATTTGCAACTTTTTTTGGAAAAATTCATTTTTTTCATTCCTTATATCAGAATTCCAGTTCAAAAGAAGGCCATTAAAGGAACTCGATGGCTGTTACTCAAAAACCCTGAAAACCTGGATCCTGATCGCGACGAACATCGCCGACTCAATGAAGCCCTTGAGCTTAACCAACCCTTGTCCACAGCCTACTACATGAAGGAGGATTTGCGCCAATTTTGGAACCAGCCCGACAAGCATTCAGCCGACATATTTCTTCGAGATTGGATGGCGCGTGCAAGATCTTCCGGCATACGCATATTGATCCAATTCGCCAACACTCTTGGAAGCCATAAAAGTGGCCTATTGTCTTATTACGATTACCCAATCTCAACAGGCCCTTTGGAAGGAACCAACAACAAAATCAAGATAATGCAAAAACAAGCTTATGGCTTCAGGGATTTGGATTTTTTCAAACTCAAAATAATGGCCATTCATCGGGCAAAGTACGCTTTAGTCGGATGAACCTTTTTTATTTATCGTATTTCAGTTCGTATTCCCAATAATCGAGTTCGCCCAAATGCCAGAGGGCAGAAGCACAGTTAACATCCACGAACCTCATATATGATTCTATACAAGGAATAGCCATGTCGGCTGAGTTTCTTACCTCATCACCCAATTTGCGCATGGCAGTTAGTTTGTCTGTCAGTACTTTCCGTGTATTATCATCCATATTAACACCTCGCCTATAATAGCTTTTCAAAAAAAATGTAATCGCCCACGTTCAAAAGTACACTGGAATTCCGATATAAGGAATGAAAAAAATGAATTTTTCCAAAAAAAGTTGCAAATTTTTAATTTTGGTCTGACTTTTCAATATGTTGCATGAAGCGTCCTCAGAAGCTCCATATGATCCGAGGAAGCACAAACCAATCAAAACACACGAGGGGGTATGCACAATTCCACGAAACCCCTGTAGGCGCATAAAATTTCGACATGTATCTGTTTGATATCATTGCATATTGATCGCAATCCTGATTTGACATCTATCCCATTCTGTGCTTAACCTTCGGTTATGACTCGTCGGGATCAGCTTCAGGAAACCTTGTGTAACCGCCTATTTTGGCATACCGCAGAGCGGGATGACGCTAAAGTAGCGGACCACCTGTTCCATCGCCGGGAGATGGATGTTGTCTATGCCATGGATGAGGCGACCCTGTTTGACTCCTTCTTCAATTACCTTCGGGAGATCGATGTCTTCCCTCTTTTGGAACAGCTGGATCCACAGAAGCAAAAGAGAAAAAACGTTCCCTTTATTCAACTTCTGCTCGTTTTCCTGATGAAGGTCGTCGGCTCCATCAAAACCATCGATGAAATAAGTGACCTGCTGCTAACCGATGAACTCCTGATGAGCATGTGCGGATTCAATGCCCATCAGGTGAGAAACGGCAGCTGCGACCGGGGAACCAAACTTCGGAAAACGCCCCCGCCGCAAATCAGAGGTTCCTTGTGTGTGGATACGGTCGCAAACCATATTGTTCACATTAGCCCCAGACGAATTGAGCGTTTCTTTAACCGGTGCATTCAGCAATTCGGGGTAGGAAGTGGCCTAAACGGCCACCCCCTCCCGGCAGAACGGCTCGTACCGGCCAGGTAAGCCGCTCCTCGATTAGCGACTGAACAATGGTAGTTCAAGAGGTCGCTTCGTGAAATCATTCAGGAATAAAAGTCCCTGCGCTCTGAACCATTTGAGGTTCAGGGTAAAGCGGACGGCCCTGCGGTGCACCGACTGCCATTTGTTCATACTGACCCAAACCCTATGTGCATCTTGGGGCTTGAAGCCTGACTGGATCATGATCCGCTGGAATTTATGCGGGTTCTTCCACTTCTTCAATTGCATGGACCTCAATCGATTCCTGATCCATGCATCCAGCTCCCCGAATATCTTCTTAAACTCTTGAATCCCGAAATAGGCGACCCATCCTTGAAGATATTTGTTGAGTTCCTGGATGTTTTCGGACATGGATAGGGGGTTGTTTCTTTGGGTCAATCTTCGGACTTTGTCCTTGAATTTGGCCCGTGCTTTATTACTGACACGGATCTTTCCCCGTAGAATTTGAAACCCCAGAAAAGGGACATCTTTGATTGGCGATGTCATGCTTTTCTCTTTGTTCACTGGTAAACGTAGTTCTTCTTCCAGGTATTTGACTATCCCGTCCATCACCCGCCTGGCCGCTCTCTCCGATTTCACCAGAATGAGAAAATCATCTGCCCATCGGCAATACCGGTGGCCTCTTCTTTCCAACTCTTGATCCAGTTCATTCAACACGATGTTTGATAGCATCGGTGATACGGGTGAACCCTGGGGACACCCCT
>ADZZ01000554.1 GCA_000179315.1 delta proteobacterium NaphS2 | reverse complement strand
ATGGCAAGCATGCGCAAAATGATTGTTTATTGCACATACTTTGCCATGGGGTGGATATGGATGCGGAAAAGGCCATCAAGGAATTTCAAAAACGAAAAGTGGTCACAATCGAAGAGATTGCGGATCTCCTCGATTCTTCCGTGACCACCGCCAGAAGACAACTGAAAAAATGGCGGACTTACACGAGCTTTAATATGAATGGGCGTTATTACAGTCTTCCGGGAATTCCGCGATTTGATGAACACGGCATATGGAAATACCGGGAGATCCTTTTTTCACAATACGGAAACCTTATGCAGACAATTTCTCAGCTTATCGAGAGATCTGAAACGGGATTGAATGCCAGACAGATTGCCCAACTGGTTGAAATTGTCCCTAACAGTTCCGTTTTTTCCCGGCTGCAGCATGCTCCGGGAATCCGACGAGAAAAGCATCAAGGACGTTTTGTATACTTCTCCGAGGAAAAATATCAGGAGCAAAAATCGGGATTGTCCAGACCGCATCATGTAAGATTTCCGACAGATTCGGAAAGCGTGATGATTCTTGTTCAACTTGTCAAATACCCTCATAGCAGCATCGAGGAACTGTTCGAAAGAGTTGCAGAGCAGGGAATCCGGATTGAACCTCAGGTAATTGAGGCTTTTCTGAACCATCATGGTCTGTTAAAAAAAATTCCGGATACAAAGTGATCCGTTGCCTTAAGGACCATATTGAAAAAGTTGTGGAAGGTGTCTGTGCAGGCAACCTGTTTTTCGAAATGCCAACAGTACTTGGCCGCTAACGAAAACAGAACCAGTTCTGCTAATCGTAACGGAACCGGTGATTGCGCGTTGTTCTGTTGCTTCTGCAGAATAAACTGGAATGTGAGAGGCGGTGTTTTTTGAGAAGAGGTCTTGAAAAGGGTTTTTTTCTTATAGGTTTACAGATAATTGAAAGCCATGTGGCATCATGAGGTTTGAGAGGGTTTAGATCGGCTTAGAAAAATGGATTAGCCGGCATCTGTTTTTCTGAGAGAAGGCCCATCGATATGAACATTGATGCACCGATGGTTGAGGCGATCCAGCAGAGCATCGACCATGTCCTTTGGTTCAAGGAGGGAATACCATTGTTCAGGCTGGAGATTGGTCGTAATAATGGTGGGCCGCCCGGCTTCATATCGCTCTTTCATGAGTTTGAAAAAGGCGTTCATTTGCTCCTTTTTCAGGGTCAGGTATCCCAGTTCATCGAGCAACAGCAGATCATATCGGCACAGGGCATTGAGTAGTTTGGGGGTGGATCGATCGGCGAGAGAGGCATAGAGTTGATCCAGCAAATCCTGAACATTATAAAAACGCCCCCGGTACCCGGCAATAATGGCTTGACGGAGTATGCCGACGGCCAGGCCTGTTTTCCCTACGCCGGTCTTTCCGTGAAATACGATGTTTTCTCTTCGATTGATGAAATCAAGGCCGGACAAAGTCATCATCCGGCTTTTCCGGACTCCGGGCTGAAGATCAAACGGAAAGGAGTTGAGGGTCCAGTCCCATGGGAGCCGTGCAATCTGAAGCCGATAAGTCATGCTCCGCTCCTGCCGGAAACGTAATTCCTCAGCCAGGAGGTTGTATATGACCTCGTAAACGGAAAGCCCGTTCTTTTCGGCCAAAGCCAACTGCTCATCGAAG
>ADZZ01000555.1 GCA_000179315.1 delta proteobacterium NaphS2 | reverse complement strand
GTTTTTTTGCGGTATTTTCTTTTGAGATCCTGAAAAAGCGCTCCAGAATATTGTTGGTTCGTTGGGGCTGGATAAGTTGTTCTCCAGTAGCGGTATGAACAGAGATGGGATCTGCGAAGAGCTTATCCCAATATGTATCTATCTGCTGAATCATCTTTTTGTATTCATCTCTCTTTGACAAGGTTTCTTCAGATTTTAATTTTTCCTGGAACGCTGCTACCTTTTCCTTGATCGTTTTCATATCCGTATCATCGCCATCATCATTGAGGCCATTTTTTCCTTCTGGAAGTGCGATGCGGAGCGCCTCTCGCAGTGCATTGAAGATCTCTGCTTTCTTATCGAGGGCTTTGGCTGATCTTTTTAGGGTTTGATCAGCCATGACTGGCTTGATCAATCTGAAAAGCTTGTGAAGAGGCTTATGCGTCTTTTCGTATTTGTGCGGGCTTTCCCAAATTGCCTCAACAAGGGTGTAAACCGTTTTCAATCTGTGATAGAAAGCGAGGTGAGGAAGATCGAAAGGAAAGCCATATCCATTCAGTTCCGCCGAAATATCAAAAACCCACTGAATCAAAGCAAATGCGGACGCGATCGACATTTCGGCACCGGTTCTGACATCCCCATGCTTTATGCCGGCATTTAGTTGCTCCATTACCTTGCGGTCTTGAACAGCAGTTCTTTCAAGACTCTTGGCCATCCGTCGAAGCGAACCACGGATCTTGTGCTTTTTGAGGCGATTCCTGATTTTTTTGTATTCATCTTCCATCAAGTCCTTGCCGATATCTCTTAAAAAATGAAAATGGCAGATAAAATCAGGTGTTCCCGGGAATACCGCTGCAATAGCCGAAAGGATTCCCTTTCCCATGTCGTGAACCAAGGCGATTGGGTCGCCGTATTGCCCTTTGATTTTTTCAAAGAACGGAATGAGCAACTCGCTTTGTTCCGAAGGGATTTTTATATTGTCCAGAACGACTTCGGCAATACCGTCCAGACCTGTAAACAGGTGTGGGCTATCGCCCTCGCATGTTCCATCAACGTGAAGGATATATCCGCCGCGCTGATCCATCGCGCTTCTTATTTTTTGGCGACTTTCGCGATGGGCCACGGCAAGGTAGGTGACAAACTTCTTGCCTAAAAAACTCACTTCTCTATCAGAAATCGAGATGTTTTTCCGAGCCAATTCACTCACAATGTCCTTTTCGCTGCGGCAGTGAACAAAGAGGGCATACCCCACATATACAATAACGTCATAGCCAAATGTACACCGGTGCGGTGCAAGGCTCTTCAACTCTCGGCAAGTGTATA
>ADZZ01000556.1 GCA_000179315.1 delta proteobacterium NaphS2 | reverse complement strand
TTTCAGCCAGTGACATGTTCATGTTTCCTCCTTCATCCTGTTTTCAAAATMCTCCCGTGCCTGCGTAGTGTTTGAATCTGTTCCACCGACATGTCCGCCGGGTCCTTTATGGATTCCGGAATGGGCTTGGGTTTCTCACCATTGAAAGACACCAACTGTTCCCAGTCAAATACAGTGACGGGAAAACCGTGGTGAAAGAGCCTTTCCCGTACCTGCAAAGCCCCAGTTTTCCCCGCCGGATCACGGTCCAAAAACAACAGGATGCGAGGAAACCGAACCCGGGAACGGATCCACACCAACCGCTCGATCTGCCCCAAGGAGATGGCATTTCCCATTAGCGCCACGGCATTGCGGCAACCGGCCTCCACAAGCTTTGCTACGTCGAAAAATCCTTCTGTCAGGATCAAGCCGAACATATTTGTTTGACCCAGTGCCGCTTCATCCAGCAGGATGTTATCCTGGTTGTAGATCTCCCAGGCTTTCTTAAACGGATAACTCCAGTATTTTCCATTGAGCTCTTCTTGTTCCATACTCAGTGCTCGTCCCGTATGGGTGAGAATCACCGGTTGAAGACCCTGGCCATTTTCTCTTACACCACGGACCTGAAACACCAGCCGCGAGTTAAGCGGTGAACCTGTCTTCGCCCATGACCGCCGGGGGAGAAACCCACACCCCAGGTATCGACAGGTGGTGGCCGATATGCCCCGCCTGCATAACTCAGGATGATCGGTTCGCAAATAACGACGCAAATCGATTTGGCTCATACGACGTTTCCGCGTGCTCATGCGTGGGCTGCAAAAAGGACATTGATCAATTGGTTTCGCTAACCTAAAACTGACCCCCTAAAGGCCAAAACGACAACCTAAAATTGACCCCCCTGAGTGGACCTCTGGTAAGAAGGATTGCTAAATATCAATCCTATGCTGGAGGCAGAAAGGAGAATGCTCACGGTGGATCAATACAGCTACATACGGACGGCACATAGGGTTTATGGCAAAGCCATAAAACAAATTGCCCGGGAGACGGGACATTCCAAAAATACAGTTAAGAAGGTTCTTCGGGGAGAATACAGCGGTTATAAGCCAAGGATTGGACAAGCATACCCTGTTTTGGCCCCCTATATTAGAACCATCGACCGATGGTTGAAGGATGATAAGGATCGTCCCAAAAAGCAGCGGCATACGGCGGTGCGGGTTTTTAATCGTCTCAAACAGGAGCATGCTTTTCAAGGATCTGAGACAACTGTCCGGCGATATGTTCGCGAGGCAAAATTGAGATTGGGCGTTAGTGGTCGTGAGGTATTTATACCATCAGATCCACAGACCGGCGTCGAAGCCGAGTGGACTGGGGAAACTGCATTGCCATTTTAGGGGTGTCGAAACACGGCTGAAACTCTTTTGCATGCGAT
>ADZZ01000557.1 GCA_000179315.1 delta proteobacterium NaphS2 | reverse complement strand
ATCTATTCGGATGGATCATAAAAAAGGCGACCGCTGTGTGGCCATGACCCAAAGCCATGCAGTTTTCTTTCAAGCGGTGAGACGTTTCGTCAATATAGTTGACAGAGGCATCTCTTGCCTCCTTACCGATGCTCTCATAATGGGGCTTGATGGCTTCGGATGCACGGTCAATGACTTTCTGGATGGCTCCCAGACTGATATGAAATCCCAGAACCGAAGAACAGTAATCCTGAATGATTGTGCGACTGTCCCCCATGTTACCGGCCATTTGGGCGATCATTGCAGAGAGCCTTGGACCGAAACCCGTTCGATGTTCATTCGGAACCACCGCTTTGTTGATCTTTCCGCAGCAGGGGCATTCCCCCTTATGAAGGATGAAATGCGTGACCTCCATTTTGATCTCGGGCAGTTCAATGACTTGATGGGTGTAGTAAGGGTTCGTGTTATCAAAATGGCTGTTTCCGCATATGCACGCTTCAGGAACGATATTGTTCACTTCGGTGGGCTCAAGCATCTTTTGCCGAAAGCCCTTTCTTCGTTTCTTCTTTTTGGATTTATTCTTTTTCTGCTTCTTCGGCCTTTCCTCAAAAGGATTGTCTGAAGAAGGCGGTTTGCTTGAATTACTGGAATTCTTGTTCAGCCTTTTTTCAAGTTCTTCGATCCGTTTTTCAAGTGTGATATGTGAGGAAACCAAATGAAGCAGAAATTGTTGAACAGTTGCAGGGGTATTTGCCCAATCCTCTTCCGAGAAGGGAAACCGCGGTTTTTCTTTGGGTTGTGTCGGGCTGTCTTCTTTTCGATCGGGCATCGCGTGGCCTGTTCAATGGGCTCTTTCCCATTAAGCAGTACACGATTTTACTAACCGAGTCCAGCAGAAAAGCACTGGGCAGATTTTTTTGTTGTTTCGCCCCGTGATCGGTTGCCATTTTTTATATTTTTTGCCGCTGCCGCATGGGCAGGGCTCATTACGTCCGATTTTTTTCATATGCAGCTTCGATACCCTATAGATTTAACCATAGAAGAATACAATGAGCAAAAGGCCTGGGAACATGCGGAGCTTGATCATTGTCCCTTTCATCCCGAGGGAGGATGCGACCTGGCCAGGCATGGCACCTATCCCAGGAAATTTCCAGAATACTGTCTGGTACCTCGATGGTACTGCCCGAGTGCGCACAAGACCATCAGCCTGCTGCCTGATTTTCTTGCATCTCGCTTTCCGGGAACTTTAGACGAAATCGAGCAGGCCGTCAATACAGCCGGATCATGCAAAAGCCAGGAAGAAGCGGCTTTTGTTTTGAGACCGGAGATATCTCTTCCATCAGGGCTTCGCTGGCTGAGGCGGAGGATCCAATATGTAAAGGAGGCACTGACAATTCTGGCCGGACTTCTTGTGACCGAATGTGCTCCGGATCTTGAATCATTCCGCAATAAATTCCGCACAAACAGGGTGCTGATCAAATTGCGTGAAATGGGTCGGGAATATCTGCCATCCATGCCGCCTATTGTCGGATTCGGCCCCCGTTCCGGCAAGCGGTATTGCCACCCTTGGGTTTTCCAACAATTGATGGGGACTGTTTATGCCCGTTTGATGGGGTAAAAGGCTTCCGTTCGCCAATTTTTTTATAAGAATGGAGGTTTTAGATGGCAGAAAACGAACTACAAGAGCAGGTGGCGCTATTTCGCTACGGGATTATCGCGGATTTTGTTCATTTGCCGCCCGGATCAAGAGGGCTTTACGCTCAGATCAGGAAGAAAGCAGGGCAGGAATATGTTATTCCCGGCTCCAGACGCACCCGTGTGGCTGAAGAGACGATCCGTTCATGGTTGAAAAAATACCGCAAGGGCGGTTTTGACGCCCTACTGCCCAAAGAGCGCACGGACAAGGGGGAAACGAGAAAGCTGCCCCTTGAGATTTCGGATTTACTTCTTGAGGCCAAAGAAAAAGAACCGGAACTAACCGTTCCGCTGTTAATCAAGAAAGTCAGAGCATCCGGCAACATTCCCGATGATGTTCGGATGCCCAGATCCACCGTGTATAAACTGCTGGCACGCCACGGGTTAACCCGAAAGATTACATCACCTGATAGAGACCATCGTCGCTTCGCCTACCTCAATGCCGGGGATTTGTTCATGAGTGATGTCATGTACGGTCCGGCGGTCAGGAAAAATGACGGCAGGAAACGAAAAACCTATCTCATCGCTTTTATTGATGATGCGACCCGGGTGATCCCCTATGCCGCTTTTGCCCATTCGGAAAATACCGCTGCCTTCATGGAGGTGTTGAAACAAGCCGTTTTAAGGCGAGGTATCCCCATGCGGCTTTTTGTGGATAACGGATCAGCTTTCCGGTCACAGCATT
>ADZZ01000558.1 GCA_000179315.1 delta proteobacterium NaphS2 | reverse complement strand
CAGGCGCTGGCTTTGACTGCGGAGGCTCGGGACCCATACACGGCGGGTCATCAGCGCCGGGTTGCCGATTTGTCACGGGCCATTGCACAGAAAATGGGTCTTAACCAGGACCGGGTAGATGGTGTTAAAATGGCGGGATCCATACACGATCTCGGGAAAATCTATGTGCCGTCGGAAATCCTGAACAAGCCTGGAAAAATCCGTTCAAATGAATTGAGTGTAACCTTTTTTCGTCGGGATTCTATGCCGCTTTATTCTTGGAAAAATCGTCGGAGCATGCCAAAAGCGGTAGGATTTTGCCGTATTGCCGCTTTTGCTCCTGCTGACGATGGTTCTCCCAGTAAGCATCCCAATCATTGCTGGTATAGACGGACCGCAAAAGCAGCGTGGATTCGGCACCTTTAATTGACCACCTGCGACCTGTTCCTTCCATTCGCTTTTTAACGGTGTGTCCGCAAGTGGACTCTACGACGCCGCTTCCTTGTTGTCAGCCACAATAAATAGCAAAGAACCGGCTCAAAATATCTGATTATTCCACCGGTGGTTTATTGGAACCGGTATTGTAAAGTGAGACTACCCCTTCTCGGCAAGTGCAAGTTTTTCAGCCTTTTGTCGGAAGGATTGAACGGATTCCTTCCCAAACCCTCCAGCCTTTTCGGCAAATGCAACTGCTTTTCGATAGTACTCAGCAGCGTCCCGGTTTTTTCCCTGAGCTTCATAGAGTTCAGCATAACGATGAAGGCCATCGATCTCCTCAGGATATTGTCGCAAGAGCTTTCGGCACACCGCCTCGGCTTCATCAAACTTCTTGTCTTGAATCAAGTCCGGCACCTGATTTGATAAATTGTCCAAATCCGTATAAATAAAGGTCCCTCCAATAGGTAATTTGGAGGCGTTGAGACAACATTTTTTATATTTTTTGCCGCTGCCGCATGGGCAGGGCTCATTACGTCCGATTTTTTTCATATGCAGCTTCGATACCCTATAGATTTAACCATAGAAGAATACAATGAGCAAAAGGCCTGGGAACATGCGGAGCTTGATCATTGTCCCTTTCATCCCGAGGGAGGATGCGACCTGGCCAGGCATGGCACCTATCCCAGGAAATTTCCAGAATACTGTCTGGTACCTCGATGGTACTGCCCGAGTGCGCACAAGACCATCAGCCTGCTGCCTGATTTTCTTGCATCTCGCTTTCCGGGAACTTTAGACGAAATCGAGCAGGCCGTCAATACAGCCGGATCATGCAAAAGCCAGGAAGAAGCGGCTTTTGTTTTGAGACCGGAGATATCTCTTCCATCAGGGCTTCGCTGGCTGAGGCGGAGGATCCAATATGTAAAGGAGGCACTGACAATTCTGGCCGGACTTCTTGTGACCGAATGTGCTCCGGATCTTGAATCATTCCGCAATAAATTCCGCACAAACAGGGTGCTGATCAAATTGCGTGAAATGGGTCGGGAATATCTGCCATCCATGCCGCCTATTGTCGGATTCGGCCCCCGTTCCGGCAAGCGGTATTGCCACCTTGGGTTTTCCAACAATTGATGGGGACTGTTTATGCCCGTTTGATGGGGTAAAAGGCTTCCGTTCGCCAATTTTTTTATAAGAATGGAGGTTTTAGATGGCAGAAAACGAACTACAAGAGCAGGTGGCGCTATTTCGCTACGGGATTATCGCGGATTTTGTTCATTTGCCGCCCGGATCAAGAGGGCTTTACGCTCAGATCAGGAAGAAAGCAGGGCAGGAATATGTTATTCCCGGCTCCAGACGCACCCGTGTGGCTGAAGAGACGATCCGTTCATGGTTGAAAAAATACCGCAAGGGCGGTTTTGACGCCCTACTGCCCAAAGAGCGCACGGACAAGGGGGAAACGAGAAAGCTGCCCCTTGAGATTTCGGATTTACTTCTTGAGGCCAAAGAAAAAGAACCGGAACTAACCGTTCCGCTGTTAATCAAGAAAGTCAGAGCATCCGGCAACATTCCCGATGATGTTCGGATGCCCAGATCCACCGTGTATAAACTGCTGGCACGCCACGGGTTAACCCGAAAGATTACATCACCTGATAGAGACCATCGTCGCTTCGCCTACCTCAATGCCGGGGATTTGTTCATGAGTGATGTCATGTACGGTCCGGCGGTCAGGAAAAATGACGGCAGGAAACGAAAAACCTATCTCATCGCTTTTATTGATGATGCGACCCGGGTGATCCCCTATGCCGCTTTTGCCCATTCGGAAAATACCGCTGCCTTCATGGAGGTGTTGAAACAAGCCGTTTTAAGGCGAGGTATCCCCATGCGGCTTTTTGTGGATAACGGATCAGCTTTCCGGTCACAGCATTTATCCCTGGTCTGCGCAAAACTCGGCATAACCCTGATTCACGCCAGACCCTACCATGCAGCGGCCAAGGGAAAAATCGAGAGATGGTTCAGAACGGTACGATTGCAGTTTCTCCCGATGCTTTCGGAAAAACATATGTTGAATCTGAAAGCGATCAACAGAGCACTTTGGACCTATATCGAAACAGAGTACCACCGTTCGCCCCATCGGAGTCTCTGCGAACGCCCCTTGATCGCTGGGCCAG
>ADZZ01000559.1 GCA_000179315.1 delta proteobacterium NaphS2 | reverse complement strand
GAGCCTTGGTCAGCTCTTCAGCGGTATTGCTTTGAAAGTTGGACACCCGAACATATCCGATGTCAGGGGTGAGAAAAAAGTACCGCACACTCTTGAGAGGTATCACACCTCTGGTAATGGCAAATTCCAGCGGTTTTTCCTCCCCCTCACGCAATACGGTCAATTTGACCGTACTCCCTTCAGGCCCCCTTATTTTCTTCACCGCCTCCATCAAGCTCATATCCAACGTGGATTCCCCTTCCACTTTGATGATTTTGTCCCCAGCCTTCATCCCTGCAAGATATGCGGGAGTCCCTTCGATGGGAGAAACAACGGTCAAAATTTTGTCCTTTACCGTAATCTCAATGCCAATCCCCGAAAAGCTCCCTTTTGTTTCCGTCATCAATTCATTATATTCTTCTTTGGTCATAAAAGAAGAGTGGGGGTCCAAGCTACTCACCATGCCTTTAATGGCACCGTAAACCAGGTCTTTCGCTTTCTGAGGTTCAACATAATTTTTTTCCACCTGCCTGAGGACTTCGGTGAAGATTTCTATATTTTTATACACATCATCCGAATCGGCTTTCACCCGACTTCCGTTTCCGTTAAGAAAAAGAAGACCCAGCACAAAGACCGTGATTAGGATAATGTTTATGGAAGATTTCCGCTTTGACGTAACCATTTCAAACTCCTTTGGTAGTGTATCCAATATGTATAAGGATTATAACCAGATCACAACGTTGATATTGGAGA
>ADZZ01000560.1 GCA_000179315.1 delta proteobacterium NaphS2 | reverse complement strand
ATTGATTTATCGTTGCAAGGCGATGCGTGACGGACTGCCTATCTTCTGATCGGGGTGCTGTTTCGAGAAAACCCTTGGGGCTCTGCCCCAAACCCCGAGGTTTTTTTAGGCATGAAGGCTCCTCGGAAATATCACATAAAAAAGGGGAGCCCGAAGGCTCCCCTCCCGATGACGATATTTCGTCGTCGCCTATCCGGCTATCCCTTGGCGAGTTGCTCCTCAGCAGAGCTCGCCTCTGTTTCACCGAATCTGATTATGCAGGTTTAGCACTATCCCGTTTCCTCCACTGCGGTAAGAATATGTTCAGCCGATACAAGCTGGGCATTCTGCAGTGCCGCCACATTCAATGAGAGGTGTGCCAGCAGATTGATTTTGCGTGGCAGACCGTTTGTCGCCTGAAAAAGCGCTTCAAGAGCCGGCTGTTCAAAAAGATCCATCTGGGTTCCGGCCAACTCAAGCCGGTGTTTCAGATAAGGGAGCAACTCCTCTTTTGCAAGACCGGATATGTGATAACGCACCACAAGCCTTTGAGCCAAAGGCTCATGGACGGACAGTGAAAGCCGTCGCCTCAACTCGGCCTGGCCAACAAATATCATGCAGAGACGATTTTGTGAGTCCATCTCATAGTTTGTCAGCAGCCTGAGGTTTTCGAGGACCTCGTTTCTCAAGTATTGCGCTTCATCAATAATCAGCACTGGCCTGATT
>ADZZ01000561.1 GCA_000179315.1 delta proteobacterium NaphS2 | reverse complement strand
TACGTGATCAAGAGCGTGCAAGTTTCGGTGCTGGAAACGGATACATTTTACGAAGACGGGTAAAACGTTCCCAAGTCATTCGTGACCGCTGAGAACGACGGTTCAACCATTTCCGCCAAATGCTACGGACTTCATGGTAAAACCGACTGACCGCCGAGGAATTACCGCGAATGTAGTAGTACTGGGCATGTCCTCGTAACTTAAGAGACAATAAACGGTGCTGCTCGGATACCGGCCAATGCCGATGCGTCCGGCACCACTGCCCAATACGTTTCAGCGCCCGCGAAAATCGATCTTTGGCCGTCTTCTGCTTCACCACCCAGTTCCCTTTACGGGATCTGGCCCAGTAATGGGTAAATCCCAAAAAATCAAAAGAGCCAGACCCCCTGTTACCGGGACCTGGCCGGGTAAACCTGATCAGCCCCGTCTTTTCAGGGTGAAGGGTCAAACCAAATCGGCCAAACCTCTTGGGTAGGACTTCCATCACTCTGTCCGCATCCACCTTGCTGCAGAATACCATCACAGCATCATCAGCGTACCTTTTCAGATACGCTTCCTCATGGAGACGCGGCCTTACCTCCTGAACGAACCATTTATCCAACACCTCATGAAGATAGATGTTCATCAAAATTGGCGAAACGACCCCTCCTTGAGGGGTTCCGGTCTCAGGATGGCTTATGGTTCCCGCTTCCAGTACACCCGCCTTCAGCCATTTATCAATGGCCTTTCGTATCACGCCGTCACGTACCCGTTTGTCCAGAAAGGTTCTGAGATGACCATGATCCAAGACGTCGAAACATTTCTTGATATCCAGCTCAAGCACATGTCCGCCACCCAAACTCATGGCGTCTTTCCTCAACTCCTCAAGGGCATCATGTGCCGATCGACCGGGGCGAAAACCATATGAGCAGTCAAGAAAATCCTGCTCATACACTGCGTTCAGAACCATGGACACCGCCCGCTGAAGACTTTGTCCTCAATGT
>ADZZ01000562.1 GCA_000179315.1 delta proteobacterium NaphS2 | reverse complement strand
TTCCCGGGTAAATTGAATCGAAAAAAGGATTTCCACTCAAATCCTTACCGAAGGGATGGCGTGGCTGGTTCAAAGAAGAAGCAGCCCGTTTTTTTGAAAAGAGGTGTTATCTCGAAATGATGGACATTTATAAGGAATTGAAAGACCGTGTTTCTGATTTATGGAAAGCGGAAGGATTTTTGACGGAAGAGATCGAAATCCGGGCCAAGGCGTTGAGCACCAAGGAAGCCATCGGAACTCCCGAGCAACAGGATTTTCCAATCCAAAAGGGCAAAGAAAAGCTCATGCAGGCAACTTTCAGAGGTGCTCTGGGTCAGGCGTTTACGGACATGTACGGTAATTATAACGGGACCCTCGAGGAGGTTCTCAACCTGCCCATGGAGAATAACCGCCAGCGGGCCGTTTTTGTGGCGTCGCTCAATGCGGTACAACGATATTTGAGGAGGATTGAAGGGTCCGTTCACTGCCGGGATGAGGCGCCGGTGCAATGCGGTAAGGCGCTCGTACCCTACCTGGCGGAAAAGCACGAAGGCGCCAGAATCGCTCAGTTCGGGTTTCAGCCGCGAATGGTGGAAAACCTTGCTAAAAGAGGTAATCTACGTGTTTTGGACATGGATCCTGACAACGTGGGTCAGGACAAATTCGGTGTCATCATTGAAAGTGCCGAAAATACGGAGGACGCCGTTGAATGGGCGGACCTTCTGCTGGTGACGGGCACCACCTTGGCAAATGATACCATTACGCCATTATTGGGGAAAAAGAATATTGTTTTCTATGGTACCACCATTGCCGGTGCCGCCCATCTCATGGGTTGGGAAAGGTTTTGCCCTTGCAGTCTTTGAGAGCGTCATATGACATCAGAATTACGTTACAAAACAAAGAGAGCGGTTTTTTTCATCACCCTTTTTACATTTTTTGTGGGCTTTTCACAAAGTTGCTTCTCAGCCGATCTGCTTCTCTTTGCAGGGGCAGGTCTGCGCCAACCCACGGATCATCTGGTCGAACGCTTTCAAAAGGAGAGCGGGCACCGGGTCCGGGTCAGCTATGGGGGCAGCGGACAACTCCTGTCATCCATTGTGGCATCGGGACAGGGGGATCTCTTCATGCCGGGTGCACGTTTCTATATGGAAAAATTGGAAAAGATGGGGTGCATTCTTTCATACAGGAGACTGGTTGCCCACACCGCCGTCGTGGGGGTGAACCTCCATAAGGTGGATCTGATCCGTTCCTTTGATGATCTGGCAAAGCCCGGCATTCGCTTGGGAATGGGGGATCCGAAGGCCATGGCATTCGGACGGATGGCGCGAAAGATTATCAGCCGATCTCCCCTTGAAGAAAGCATTTTAAAGAATGTGGTGGTATATGCCGCAACGGTTAAGCAACTGGCCCTTTATGTGGCCCAAGGGGATGTGGATGCCGCCATCATCGGTCGGGCGGATGCTTTTCAATTTCGAGATGAAATTTTTATGCTTGATATCCCAAAGAAATATTTTCAACCGGAAACCGTTGTCATTGCCGTGCTGAACAGCACAAAACACCCGCATGTTGCGGAACGTTTCAGTGACTTTATGGCATCTGAAAGGAGTATAGAGGTCTTCAAGCGGTTTGGTTTCTTGCCAATTTCGTCCCAAGAGAATCAAACAGAGAGACCATGAACCGCATATTTTTGATCCCCCTTGGTGTGCTGGCCCTTTTCACCGGAGGTGTGCTGTTTTCCCTTCTTCTGCGCATATCCCCCGGAGAAGTTATTTCGGCCCTGGCATCGGAAGAAACCCGTTTTGCGCTGAAGCTCAGTTTTATGACGTCCTTTTTCTCAACAGCGCTGGCATTGCTTCTGGCGGTGCCGTCCGGATATTTTCTGGCACGAACCGCATTCCCCGGAAAGGCCATCCTGGATACCTTCCTGGATCTTCCGCTGGTTATCACCCCGCTGGTGGCGGGTGTTGGTCTTCTTTTCCTCTTTGGCAACGAAATGCTTGGCAATCAACTGGCTCGCTGGGGCATCCATGTTTTATTTACACCTTTGGGAGCCGTTCTGGCGCAGACTTTCGTCGCATGTCCCATTGTCATGCGAAGCAGCCGCGCCGCCTTTGAACGAGTGGGATACGGGTATGAGTGGGCTGCCGCCACCATGGGTCTGAGACCGGTCCAGGTTTTTTTCCAGGTCAGCCTGCCCATGGCCAAAAAGGGGATTCTGGCCGGGTGTCTCCTGGGATGGACAAGGGCCATGGGAGAATTCGGCGCCACGCTCATGGTGGCAGGCGCCATTCGGTTCAAAACCGAAACCCTTCCCATTGCCGTTTATCTGAGCATCTCCAGCGGTGAAATGGGGACGGCCATTGCCTGTGCCTGGATTCTCATGGCTGCCGGGTTCCTGCTGCTTTTGGCGCTCCGTTCCATCGATCATGGGACTCGTCCCGGAACATCGCTTCGAGGATGATCAACCATGGCTCAAATCGGCCTCAAAGACGTTCGAAACGGTGTGATCAAAGGCATATCCGTAGATATTCTGCAAGGGGAACTATTTGTGATGGTCGGTCCTTCGGGCGCGGGAAAGACGACTTTGCTCAATATGATCGCCGGGCTGGTACCTTACGAAGGGCATATTTTCATTGACGGGGCGTGTGTGGACAAGCTGCCTACCTTTAAAAGGAAGATCGGATATTTGTTTCAGGACCTGCTCCTTTTTCCCCATATGTCGGTTGCGCGGAACATTTTCATGGCGCTCAAAAGGGTTGCCGCGGGCAAGAGGGAGAAGGGTGCGCGGGTTTCGGATATCATGGCACTTCTAAACTTGGCGTCGCTGGCGGACCGTCTGCCCGGAACCCTGAGCGGCGGGGAACAGCAGCGCGTCGCATTGGCCAGAGCGCTGGTATCGTCTCCAAAAGTCCTGTTGTTGGATGAGCCTTTCAGCAATCTCGATTTTCGAACGGCACGCCACCTGCGGCTTGAACTCAAGCGGGTTCAAAGAGAGCTTAAAACAACCATGTTGTTTGTTACCCACAACCTGGAAGAAGCGGAAGAGTTGGGTGATCGAATGGGCGTGATTAGCGGCGGAGAACTGGAACAGGCCGGTGAAATAGATGAAATTATGCTCCAGGGAAAACGATCCCAATGCGGTTTCCTGGAAAAACCCAATGTGTTTTGCTGCCGCTATGAGGAAGATCTGGGCAATGGCCTGGCGCATGTTCGATGGGCCGGAAAGTCGTTATTCGTTCCCCAAGAAGATGGAAAATCCTTTAGCCGTGTGGCCATCCATCCAAAGGATGTATATGTTTCACCCCATCGTCCGCCGGGTCCTCCGGTGAATCGATTCGAAGGTCGCGTTGAAAGGCTTGAACTTAGCAGGGGTATGGCCCGTGTGACGGTCAGGGTGGCTGGTGAGCGCATTCTGGCTCTGATGACCATAGAAGAGGCCGAAGCCCTCTCTCTGTCCATCGAGGACCCCGTATACGGGATTCTCAAACTTCGGGCACTTCACGGATGCTGAATCAGGGTTTCAATATTAAAAAGGATCAGAAATGCTTTTGAGCGTGGTCATTGCTTAAGGAGCAATGCGTGTTCGGAAGCCCTTGATTCATTGTCGGCGGTTATCCGGATGGCGCGTCTTCCGGGGATCGGGCATTCGTGTTCACAGACGCCGCATCCGATGCACTGCTTGGGATCCACATGTGGCTGCTGAAGTCGTACCTGGATGTCCATGGGTGTACCGGAAAGTGGCGGTGATTCAAGGGGATCCCCTTCGGCGACGCGTAAACCCCTTTCCCAACTGCTGACAATGCGTCGGGGACGGTGATCCGGACCCGATGGCATCACAACATAGTAATCGCCTGTGGCAAACCGATTCACGTCGGGGACCGCGTTTTCAAATTCAATATACAGGGAATCACTCTTTGCCACGATCAATTTGGCGCCCGTGCTTACGGTGCTGAAGACCTCCCGGGTTTGAATCGCTTTGGGGCTCACCGGGCAGTTTTCCTGGCAGACAATACAGGGTCGGTCCATTGCCCAGGGGAGGCAACGACCCCGATCAACGAATGCGGTCCCGATTCTGATGGGTCCCTTTTGGCGGTATTGGTTCTTTCCCAGCCGTTCATCGAGGGTGATGGGCCTGATGGCCGCCGTGGGGCAGATATTGCCGCAGGCAATGCAGTTGAACTGGCAGCCGCTGGTGCCCATGCGAAAATTGAGAGCCGGGGTCCACAACCCTTCAAGTCCTCCTTGGATGCCTGCCGGATGAATAACGTTGGTCGGGCAGATGCGCATACACTGGCCGCATTTGATGCATCGGGAGAGAAATTCTTTTTCCGCCAGGGCGCCGGGCGGCCGTACCAGCGTCGGATCCCAGTTTCCACCCGCATATCCGCCAATCCGCAGCATGGGAAGGGCGGCTGCACCGGAGACGGCTGAGGTCAGGAACTGGCGGCGTGACAAATTGGGCGAAAGGTTTTCACCCGAAGTAGACGGCGCAATCTGATAGGTCATTAGCTGGTGGCTGCATTGGTCAAGGCAGTTCAGGCACAACACGCATTCGCTTGTTCGAATTTGGGAAGCCGGCTGGCATGCGCCCTCACAATTCCTTTCACAGAGGCGGCAATCGGTGCATTCATCTTTCCTTTTGCCCATGCGCCACAAGGAAAGCCTTGCCAACATACCGAAAAGTGCACCCGCCGGACATATGTAACGGCAATAAAACCGCGGGACCGCCAGATTAAGCAACACTGCCGAAAGAAATATGATTGCGATCAGTCCGGCGCCTTCATAGGCCCGCGGGATGGTCGAAATTGACAGGGAAGTGCTGTCCAGAAGCGGCAGGATTACCAGGTTTATGGAACGGGTGACCAGGGAGATGGGATCCAGGAGCCCGATTTGAAGCGACGCGGCAGAGGATTCATGTCCGTAAAAAAGAGCGCATGACAACAACCAAACCGAAATGAAGATCAGAAACAGAACTCCTGCCTTTCTTCCACCTGTTCCTGTCCGGCGGACGGCATAAAATATCATCCAGGTCAACAGGCACAGAACCAGAACGCCGAAGATCAGCGGATTGGTTTCAGGTAGCTGAATAAGGTCGATGGCCAGTTCCAGTGCTGAAGTTGTCAGAAGAAAAATCAGAATCCAGTATTTGATGAACTGCAAGGGGTGGTAGCGGTTTAGTTTAATTTTTTCCTTCGTGGGTTTCTTGCGCTTTGCGAGAAATCCAACAAACTGGTGAATGGCACCGAAAGGGCATATCCATCCACAGAAAAACCGACCCAGAAAAATGGTTAACACAATGGTCGCAAGTCCCCACAAGAGACCGGCATAGACCGTGTGAGTGCTTAGAAGTGTCGCCAGTCCCACCAATGGATCGAGCTCTATCAACCAGTTGACCGGCCATCCGCGCAGCTGCCACCATCGATCACCCAGGGTGGTGACCACGCAAAACCACAGAAAGAGTGTCAGAAAAAAGATTTGGCAAATGCATCGGGTGGTTACGATTCTCATGTGTTTCTACTATTGTGCCAATGGAGATTTGCCAATGGACGTCATGATAGGATTCAGCTTTCGATAATCGGCTGTTCCGGCGCCCAAAGCTTCCGCTTTTCTGATAAAAGGTACCTGGTCCAAAGTCCTGCCGAGCAACGATGCGCCAAAGGCATCGGCAGCCACCTGATCGGTGCTGACGATCATGGTGTGCGTATCCTTGAGGTCTGAAAGAGAGCCGCCTGTGGGGCCGTTGGTCATCATGGTTGTGGTCGCATCCAGAACGACGAAGGTTGGCTTTATCATCATTGCCAGCTCCTTGATAATGTCGTTGATATTCTGGTGAAAAATATTGCGACGACCACCCAGAAGCCCATACCAGTTTTTCATGGTCATGGATGCACCGCTGCGATGATGATCTTTGAGCGGTGCCATGCCGATGACTTTGGTGATATTCTTAAAAGGCTTGTTCAAAACAGGCCAGCTACGAATCAGCTTTGCATCTTTTAGCGTCATAATCGAAAACAGATCATGACGCGGCAATATCACCTCTGCACCGGCACTTCGGGCAGCTTCTTCAATACCGGTCAGGGCAAAGCAGCTCGAAGGGTCATTAATGGGGTTGTCCGTCACCACGACGGAAGCGGCGCCCGCTTTAAAACAAAGCTTTGCCATCTCTGTGACGATGGCAGGGTGGGTCGTTGCGCTCAGCATGGCAGGCGTTGCAAATGCGGCATTTACCTTGAGCAACACCCGGTCGCCCTTCTTGACGAAGGATTCGATGCCCCCCAGAGATTTTAATGCCGCCTGTAGAGCGGCAGCCCGATCTTCTCCTTGAACGATGCTCATCTTCGGTTCAAGATCATCAATGGCAAAATCAAACTGAATCGGGGTTGTCCCTTTTTTTCCGGCGGCGGGGGGACCTTTGCTATCGTAAAACCAGAAACCGGCAGCGCAGGCGGCGGTGATGGAAACGCCCGCTTTGGTCAACCGGTGAAGGAACTGGCGCCGGCTCAATTGATTGTTTTCTGGATCAGGGTTCATTGCTCATTCTTTCAATCGCCGACGCAGTCGTTCGGCCAGCGTCTTTGCCTGATCGGCACTTGCAGCCTCCCGAACCCCTGCCAGGTACGGTCCATGGGAAAAAACGATTTCATAGGTGTCCAGGATCTCTATCATCCGGGCGCCTTTTTCCGGTAGCTGCGATTCAATATCTTTTCCCCCGAATGCCAGCAAAAAGGTCCTGTAGTCGGCGGCCATTTCTTTTGCCTTCTCCGGGGTTTTGCGGCGGGAAACATAGGCCATTAGCGTGTGACCGTCAAATCGATACTGGGCGGTGTAAATTTTGTCGAAACCTTCATAGCCAAAAGCATTGGCGGCAATTAGTGAAATACTGCCGTCAACCTGGCCTTCTTTTGGAAAAAGCGTTGATTCGTTTGACGCGGCCGCCTCCGATGGGGTGTTGCTAATGAATGTTTCGGCCATAATTTTGATGGGTCCCGGCAGATCTTCGGATGCTTTGGAAGCGATGATTTCCAGGTAATAGCGGCCGTGGATCAAAAAGAGAGCATTTGATGTCCGATAGGCATCTTTAGCCAGATCGAGCGCGGTCCCATCATTTCGGCGTTGTGTGCTGAATACTGAAAAAGCATTTTGATTGTCGCCCATGTCATAGACGAAAGCTTCCACCCACAGATCGGCTCTGTTTTCATCCTTGAAGCGCTGACTGACCAGGCCTTTAAATCCTGCGGAAAGGTACAGTTCCGCCTTGCCGTCGATCTTATCGGAGAGATTTCGCCTGTCGAAAGTCTCGGCGGGTGTGAGGGGTTTTATTCCTTGGGGCAAAGGCTTAAAGAATTTGCCGGCTGCAAGTCCGGAGGGCGCTTCCTTAGGCCCCGACACAAATGCGTTCTTCTGCAGCAAAGCGGGGTTATAGTGGGATTGGGTGAGAAATATCCCTGCTCCGATAACCATGAGCGCACACAGTATGATCAAACTCAAAACCGTTTGACGCGAACGCACATATCCTTTTCCTTGAATCACGGGAGCCCCTGAAAAAGCCGTTTTCCTCAAATGAAACCATTAGAGAATATTACGCACGTCGCCCGGTTGTTCAAGGGAAAAATGGTGTTTTTTTTTCGGAAGCTATTGTTTTGGGAAAAGCTCAGCGGGAATGGTGGTCACCGGCAGCGTCACCGAAAAGGTGGAACCCTTGCCTTCCCGGCTGGTCGCCCGGATCCTTCCGCCATGCTTGCCCACAATGCCCTGAGAAACACTGAGCCCGAGACCGGTGCCCTTTCCCTCTCCTTTGGTGGTGAAAAAAGGATCGAAGATGGAGCCAAGGATGTGGTCGGGAATGCCGGATCCCGAATCGATAACCTTTACCGCTACGTAATTGGGATCATCGGCCGGAAGGACCATGACCTGGATTCTGTCACCTTTTTTCGAAGCATCAATGGCATTCAAAATCAGATTCAGAAAAACCTGCCTGAGCTGCTGACTGTCCCCGTGGATGCGGGGCAGATTATCCGTCGCCTGAAAATCGATCCGGATGCCTGATAGTTTGATCTGATTTGCGGCCAGGTTGATGGTGTCACGGAGGAGCTCCTTCAGGTCCAGCGGTTCCAGCTGGGAGCCGCTTTCCCGGGCAAAGTCCAGAAGATTGCTGATGATGTGCTTTGAGCGTTTGGCCTCTCCTACAATATCCTCAGCCATTTCTTTTCGCTCATCGTCCGATAGGCTTTGGTAGTCTTCCAAAAGCATGTGGGCCGTCAAAGTGATGTTGTTCAACGGGTTGTTCAACTCGTGGGCGATTCCGGAAGTCAGGGTTCCGACGGCTCTCATTTTGTGCGATTGAATCAGGACCGCTTCGCGGCTTTCCAGTTCCTGGATCATCTGGTTGATGGTGACGGCAAGATCTGTGAATTCATCCCTGAAGACCCGGGTGGGAGTGATGGGTGTAAAGTCTCCGGAGGCGATGCGGCGTGCATAAAGCGTAAATCGATTGATATTGCTCAGGATGCGGCTGCCCAGGAAGTAGGCATTGATAATGATGAAAATCAAGAGAAAAATCAGAGAATAGATGTGGATGGTCCTGGAGCGAAGGAGGGCCCTCGATACAGCCGCTCTTTCGCTGTCCATGAGATTTTGAGCGAAGGAGACCATTTTTTGCCCATGTTGCCGCAATTCCAGTTCTATCTCTTTAAGGTTTTTGGAATGTTTCCGGTTGGTACCGGGACTCTGATCCAGCTCCACCAGACGCTTCAACAGGTTTTCATAAAGATCGATGTCCGGTGGGACATTGCCTTTACCGCTTTTTCCGAGGATGGGTTTCAGTTCAGCTGCGTTGCGATCAAAGATGTCCCGGGCTTTGTATACATTTTCCAGTGCGTCACTCAAATTGGTGCCGTAAAGGAAGAAGTTTTTCTCAAAGCGCCGTGCCTGTTGGATCTCAATGACAAAATCATTGACGATCTCGAGGGCCCGAAGTCTTTCTTCCACTTGGTGGGTGGTGAGTAACAGTGCGGCAGCGATGCCAACCGCGAACAGAAAGACCAGGAAAAATCCCAGGTAGATCTGGAACCGCAGGCTGAAACGATGCCGGGCAAGCAAGGCCTTTCGAACCGTTTCCGCGGTTTCGATGCGTTCGTAATGACCTTCCAGGGTCTTGGCCATGTCATCGGTCTGTCCGTTTTTCGCAACTGAAGCATTTTCATCCATTTTTTTACCCGAAAAGGTTAAGGTTCCTCTTGCGTATCCGTTTCAAAATCGACGGGAACACCCAGTTCGGAAGCGGCTTTCGCGATTACCTTCCGAAGATCATCGGGTTGAAACGGTTTGGCAATGAAGTCAAAAGCACCTTTTTCCATGGCCTCCCTGGCCAAAGCCATCATGGCATAACCCGTAATCATGATCACCTTCGTTCTGTCGCTGCTTTTTCGCACTTTTTCAAGTACCTGAATTCCGTCGATGTCGTCCATGCGGATATCCGTAACAACCACATCGAAGACCTTCTCTTCAAGCCGCTTCAACGCAGCAGCCGGTTCTTCAAATACCTCCACATCACAACCGATCTTGACCAGGGCCGGTTTGAGCCTTTTCCCCACAATCGGTTCGTCGTCTAAAAGCAGGACCTCCAGTTTATCAGACATCTTCTCCTCCTTTCTGATGTAATGTCACTCGCACTTGAATTAATCAAATAAATCAATCCGCGCGGATGCGGCCCGCGCCGGCAATCGGATCCCTATCTGAAAGATTCGGCCGCCTGACGGAAAATATCGTTCATCACATGAACCTCTACGTATTCAACTCCGGGAATTTTTCCCGCTATGGCCTTGATGGTCTCTGTTCTTTTTCGTTTTTCTCTCTTGAGCCCCGCGGTTCCCACCACCAGCGTTCCGCTGCGCGCCCTTACCTTCACGTCCGGAAAATGGGAGAGCAGCGCCGCGCGAACCCGGGCCGCCAGCTCCAGATCCTGCAGGCATTTGATGGAATAGGTCATGGGGTTGAACCTTCGGTAAGAGATCGTTTCACTCATGATTTTTATGGCTTCATCTGCGTCGATCTGACTGAGGCTGATGGTCAGATCATAATGGGAAGGTTCGGTTTCGTCCACATCAAAGGTTTCTTCCGACCAACGTCTGCGAAATCGATTGTGTCGGTCCATGATTTTCCTGGCTTCTTTTTTGGAAAGATCCCTTTTTGAGGTATATTGCTGCAGGATCTGTTCAGGTTCGGCGAGGATCAGCACTCTTAACACATGGGAGACGCCAAGAACGTAAAGATGGGCCGCCAGTCCCTGGCAAACCTGATTTTCTTTGAGAAGGGCGCCCAGCGTGGCTTCCTGGATATAGGCGAGGCATTGATTTCGAAGTTTCCCCCCCATCTTCAAAAACGATGGTCTTTCGTCCAGGGCGGCGGTCAGTTTTGCCTCCTCAATTTTATATTTGTCGGCGACTTCGGTCAGAAGTTCACGCCCCAGGAAGTTGTAACCCAAGGCTTCTGCTGTTTTCGTAGCGATTTCCCGGCCTACGGAGTAGGAATCTGAAGAGATGATGATGATAGACATGATGTTATCCTCTCTATTAACTGGTTTCTTGTCTGAAGGAACCCTTTTGCACAATTATATGGCATTGGGTGGAACGGCAACCTTTGAATGGACTTCAATATGGTGAATGCCGTCTATTTCCTTTGCCAGAGCCTTGGCCTTTGTTTCCAGTTTGTGTGTGTGATGATCCTCACTTCTGGTGTATATCAAGACATTGCCGTATTCACAGGTCACGGCAATATCCTGATACGACTCCACAAGGGCTGTCTTAACCTGGCTTGCCAGACTTAAATCGTCCATTTTCCGCTGCGCCTCCCTGGTCGTCTTGAACTGTTCCAACGCCACTGCCCGGCAAATGAAATCCGCTGCATCCGCTGCGGTGAATTTGTGAATGTGAATCACCAGGTCATAGAGCGCGCTGTCCCAGGGGTCTGCGTCGTAAAGGCTCTGGGTCCATTTGCGACGTTCCTGATCATCCTTTAGAAGTGAAGACCGTGCTTGTTGTTCGCTGATCCCTTCACGATTCATCTCATTTTTTATGCGGTCGGTTAAATCCGCAATAATGCGTACCTTGAGCACATGGGGGACCCCGCTCAGGAGAAGGTGCCCCGCAAGGCCATGATAAACCACATTGTCTTTTTGGACGCGTCGGACGAGGGCGTTTTGATAACAGGTGATAAAAGTCTGTTTACTGTGGTTGAAACGTCCTAAAATTGTGGGAGCGTCATGGATCGCCTTGATCATTTTGATCTCAGGAATATGGCATTGGCCGCTGGCATCGAGAATCACTTCCCGGCTCAAACATTCGTATCCCAGTTGGTCGGCAACTTTTTCCGCCACTTCTTTCCCCTTGCTGTATGAACCCCGTGAGATGGTAATGATTGCCATGTGATTTTCCTCGGTTTATTTAGAGTTAAACACCATAAAAAAGATAGATCGCTCCGATCATCACAATGATGAACAAAACAGAGATTATCGCGCCCGCTTTCATGAAATCAACGCTTCGGTATCTTCCCGGCCCCATATAAAGGGCATTCACCTGATGGGTGGGAAGGATAAAGGAGTTGCTGGTTGCCAGGCCGACCACCAGCGCCGCCATGCGGGGATCGGCATGGGCCGCAATGGCCAGATTGACCACCAGCGGGACCAGGAGGACGGTGGCGCCCACATTGGAGATCACCAGGGTGAAGACGGTAGAAAGCAAACCGATAATGGTCAGTAATACAATGGGCTGAACCTCACCTGTTGCGGCAAGTACCGTTTGAGCAATCCATGCGGCCGTCCCCGTTTTTTCGGTGGCGATGCCCAGGGGTATCAGACCGGCTAGCAAAAAGATGGTCCGCCAATCCACCGAATGGTACGCTTCGTCGATGCTGAGCACTCTGGTGATGACCATACCCAGGGCGCCCGTCATCAGGCATACGGAGAGCTGTATTCTGAAAACGAGGATCATGGTGAGCGCCACTGCCAGCCAAAGGCCGGCAAATAAGGCCTTTTCGGGCCGAATGAGTTCCATGTCCACCGGTGTTGTAAAAAGCAGGGACCCTTCTTTTTGCAGGAGCTGCAGGCGCTTCCAGTCACCGTGTAGGACAATGGCGTCCCCCACGCGAAGCAGCAGATCGCCGATCTGGGCACGATACGTCTCGCCCTGGCGGTAAATGGCCAGCGGGGTAATCTGAAAACGGTCCTTCAGGTTGGCCTCCTCAAGGGTCTTCCCCTCCAGGGATGACCGTGGCGCCACCACCGCTTCTACGGTGCCCGAGGCATGGTCTGCCAAATCGTTCTTAAACACTTCCACCTGGTCCTTGAGCACCATGCCTTCACTTTCCGCCATGCGTCTCACGTCCTTTTCAGGACCGTAAGCGACCAGATCGATGCCGGCGCGAATCACCGTGTCGGAGGCCGGTGAATGGATCTTGAAATCCGGGGGTTCCATGAGGGCTACAATATTGACCAGATAACGTTGCCTCAGGTCGCTCACCTTTACCGGATCCCGGTAGTGGGTGTAGTCGTCGGGGGTGCTCAACTCGTAGGTTTCCCCAATCTCTTCAAGGGCCGGTTTTTCAACATTCCCTGTTGATTCTCCGGTGGTCTCTTCGCTCCCCTGCGGCAAAATGAAACGTCCCAGAACAACAAAACAGAGTATACCGCTGATGACCAGGGCAAGGCCGATGGGCGTGACGTCAAACAAACCAAAGGGTTTCAGGTGAAAAGGGACCAGAAGATCATTTAGAAGGATCAACGGGCTGGATCCTACCAGGGTGACCGTACCCCCCAAAATGGCGCTGAACCCGATGGGCATGAGAAGTTTGCTGATGGGGATCTTGAGATTCTTGCTGATGCGCTGAATCGCCGGCAGGAACAGGGCCGCGGCGCCGATATTCTGCATGAAACTGGATATGATGGCGATGGCGAAAGAGATGGCGGTGACGATGCGTGAGGGGCTTTTGCCTGCGACTTTGAGAATGGGCGCCACCAATTTATTGATCAAACCGGTTTTGTCCAGTCCGGCACCGATGATAATCACCGCAATGATGGAGACCACTGCGTTACTGGAGAGTCCGATAAACGCTTCTTTGGGGGTGACCAGGTGCAGGAGCGGTAAAGTGACCATCATAAGAATGGCAACCACGTCCACGCGCACCCACTCCACCACGAATAGAAATACCGCAACGCCGATCATACACAAAACCAAAATCATTTCAGTGGTTAAAGGTTGCATGGATTGTTCCTCTTACCGAGATTTTTTTCGTTCATCATTTTTCCTTTCTGTGGGGGCCTTTCCCGTGACGGCGAGCAGAGGGCATTCCAGGGTGTCCGCAATCTTCCCAAGCCAGTGGGTTCGTGCCAGCTGACCGCCCTGGGGCAGCGCTTCATCGCTTCCCCAGATGACCGCCTGAAAAGGCAGCCGCTCCGCCAGAAATTTGAGCAGCTCCTGGGCCGCGTCTCCGATACGAAGCGCCACACTCACCGAAATGCCTTCCTTCATGAATTCCGAGGTCAGATTTCCGATCATTTTTCCCATGCGTGCCTCCAATTGGCGGATCGTGTTTCTCTTGGAGCCCAGGTAAACCCGGTCCAGAAAAGCCATCTCCACCAGCATCAAAAAGGCCACTTCCGAATCCATTCGAAGGGCCAGTTCGCGGGAATAGGAAACGGCCCGGCTGCAGATCCTTTCGTTTTCAAATATGACCAATATCCTTTGGAACATGGGTGCCGATCATCCTTTCAGACAGGAAAGACAGCAAAAGTTGTGCCGAAAGGCATATGGCTAATAACCTATTGAATAAAAGGAAGGTTTGTGTTTGGCTGCAACGACACATGAAAGGTGCGACTTGTTGCGATATGCAACGCTTGAAAGATGGTTCTTCCAAAACCGCGGAGAGATGAAGGCAGGAGCATTTTGTTGAAAAATGAAACGACCATGTTGCAGATGGGAACGGATTATTCCAGGCCGTATTTTTTCATCTTTCGCCAGAGAGATGCACGATCGATTCCCAGAATTTCTGCAGCTCTGGTGCGCACGCCGCCTGTGATGCTGAGGATGTGCCGAATGTAGTCCCGCTCCAGTTTCGCCAGGTTCAACAGGTCGCCCGCGGGCCTTTGATAAGAGTAGAGTTCCACTTCGGCGAGATCCGGTGGAAGATCTCTCACTTGAATGACCTCTTCCCGGCAAAGGGCGACCGCCCGCTCGAGGATATTTTCCAACTCTCTTACGTTTCCCGGAAAAGGGTAATTCTGAAGGAGATCCATGGCTTCCCGGGAAATGGCGCGCACTTTTCTCTTGGTGCGCCTGCAGAACCTCTCCAGAAAATGGTAGGCGAGCAGCGGAATATCCCGTTTACGCTCGGCCAGCCTGGGTAAAACAACGCTGACCACATTGAGTCTGAAATAGAGATCCTGACGGAAAGCCCCTTCAGCGGCGGCAGTCTTGAGATCCTTGGCCGATGCCGCGACAATGCGGATGTCCAAAGGGATGGGGTTTGTGCCGCCCAGCGGGATAAATTCCCGTTCCTGAATCACCCTCAGCAGTTTCACCTGCATGGAAGGCGGCATGTCGCCGATTTCATCCAGGAACAGGGTTCCTCCGTCCGCTGCGGCAAGAAGACCGGTTTTGCGGTTGTTGGCCCCGGTAAAAGCATCCTTTTCGTGGCCGAATAATTCATTGGCAATGAGATCCTCACTGAAAGCGCCGCAGTTAAAGGCCATGAAAGCGCCCTGTTTTCGATGGCTATGGGCGTGCAGGGCGCGTGCTGCCAGTTCTTTTCCCGTACCCGATTCTCCTGTGATGAGTACGTTACACTCGGTGGGGGCAATTTGGTAAATGACCTCCGCCGCCTGGACCATTTTGGGACTGTCGCCGATGATCAGGGAATCCCGGATCAGACCTTCCTGCTCCCGGGACTTCAACAGGCATTGATCTCGCAGCAATTTTTCTTTTAAGGCTTCTTTTGCCAGTTCGCGAATCTGTTCCGGCGTAAACGGTTTTTCAAGGTAATGATAGGCGCCCAGCTTGGTGGCTTCAACGGCGCCATTCAGTGAAGCATAGCCCGTGATGAGGATGACGCCGACATTCGGCGCAGAGCGTTTGATATGATCAAGAACCGTTACCCCGTCCATGTAGGGCATTTTGACGTCACTGATGACCAGGTCACAGGGTGCCTCTTCAA
Organism: delta proteobacterium NaphS2; assembly: GCA_000179315.1. Taxonomy (GTDB): domain Bacteria; phylum Desulfobacterota; class DSM-4660; order Desulfatiglandales; family Desulfatiglandaceae; genus NaphS2. Next base: position 4,937 of record ADZZ01000562.1, on the reverse strand, counting down.
ACCGTTTGAGGGCGCGGAAGGGATTTGTAAAGGTGGAAACGCTGTGCCCGTCCTTTTCAAGAATGCGCCGGAGGTTCTTGAGGGTCAACGGCTCATCGTCGATAACAAAAACACGCCCTGGTGGAACGCCCTGACCGTTTTGTTGTTCGGGTTTCATGATCCCTTCCGTTTCACGCGCATCCGAAAGAGGTAAAACAGTTTCAGCAGGGAAATCAGCAGCAGGGCGCCCGCAAACAGGTCTCCCATGCGGGTGTACAGGGTTGCCGGCGGCGATGGCGAAAAGGGGACGGATTGATCCAGAACCGCTTCCTCAAAAAGGGCGCTTCTGGACAAAATCTTTCCGCTCGGGCCGATAAAGGCGCTGAACCCGGTGTTGGCGGCCCGTATCATGGGAAGACCGGTTTCCACCGACCGAAATACCGCCATGCTCAAATGCTGATAAGGGGCGCTGGTGGCGCCGAACCACGCGTCGTTGGTGATGTTGACCAGCACTTGGGCCCCATCTCTTGCCAGGTCCCTGGCCAGTTCCGGAAAAATGGCTTCAAAACAGATGAGGACACCCAGGGAAAGGTCCTTTTTCATAAGCGGACCCTGCCGGCCGCCACTGACGAAATTTCCGGCGGCTTGGACCAGTTGGTTAAGAAATGGAAGGTATTTTTTGAGCGGCACATATTCGCCGAAAGGCACCAGGTGTCGTTTGTCATAGTATCCGGCCGAAGATATGCCCGGCGTTATCATGTAGGCGCGGTTGTAATATTCGATTCGACGGTTTTTGCGTTCATAGGCGGGGCTCCCGAAAACAAGCGTTGCCCCGATTCTGTCGGCAAAATGGCGCATTTGGGATGAAAAGGCGGGTGCGTCCTGGTAGAAAAAAGGAAGCGCCGTTTCCGGCCACACGATTAATGCCGGTTTTAAAGGGGCGGCCAGGCTGCTGAGCCTGAAGTAGGTTTCCAGGGTTTTCCGCTGATAGCTGGGTTTCCATTTCACGGACTGGTCGATATCAGCCTGTATGACAGCGGCGTTCAGGTGCGGGTCCGACTGCTTTCCAGCCTTTTTTTGAGCAAGCTTTTGAAATCCGTAGAAAATTGTTCCCGTAACCAGCAATGCCACAAAAAGCCACTCCCATTTTAAAAAAGTGTGTAACGAGCGGTTTTTCATGAAGAAAGATTGGAAGATCAACCCATTTACAAGAACGATCAGAAAGGAAATTCCGTATACGCCCGTAAGGTCGGCGATTTGAATGACGGCCAGTCGTTCATATTGGGTGTAACCCAGGAGGCACCAGGGAAAGCCGGTGAAAAGATGGGCTCTCAGGAATTCCAGACTGACCCATAGGGCCGCCATGAAAAAAAAGGAAAAACGGGTGCCGACCATTTGAGAGGCGAGAGCGGAAAACAGGCCCGGATAAAGGGCCAGGAAAAGGGAGAGCAGAAGGAGCGCCAGCAGGCTGATGGCCATATGCAGGTTTCCATATCGCCCAAGGACGACGATGACCCAGTACAGAAGGGTCAGATAATGAAAAAAACCCCCAATGAAACCGAGTTTGAACGCACTGCGGGGTCTTTTGTCACGAAGGGATATGAATAGCGGGATCAGGGCAATCCATGCAAGAAATGAGAATTTACCCGGCGGAAATGAGGCCGTCAGCAACAGCCCCGAAAGAATGGCCAACAATAGGTCACGAGTGGAAAAGGCGCGCTGTTTCGTTGCCGGCGTCATGGAAAATTGCTCATTTGGGTGATGATTCCGAAGACGAATTTCCGGGTTTTGATCCATCATTTTTCTTCGGTGCAATCAGAACCTTGTCGATTTTCCGCTGATCTCCTTTCTGAATGGTAATGTCAAAATTTGCGTAGGAGGTTTTTTCGCCTACTTTGGGGATTTTTCCCAGAAGATGAATAATGAAGCCGCCGACGGATTCAAAATCTCCTTCGGGAAACGCTATTTTGAGGTGCTCTTCCAGTTTTTCTATTTCCAAACGCGCATCCACCAGAAAGCTGCCGTCATCCAGGATTGAGAGAAGGGGTTCCTCTTGGTCATGTTCGTCCAGGATCTCTCCCACGATTTCCTCTAGAATATCTTCCGTGGTGATGATGCCGGCAGTCCCTCCGTATTCATCAGTGACGATGGCCAAATGGGTTCGTCTTTCCTGAAGATCTTTCAGCAGTTCACTGATCGCGCGGTTCCCGGGAACGAAAAATGGTTTTCTGAAAATTTCAAAGGGGATTTTTGAATCGGGATCTCCACCTAAAAGCCGTAAAAGGTCCTTGGCATGGAGAACCCCCACCACATGATCGATGTCGTCTTTATGGATGGGAATTCGGGTATGTCCGCACTGGGTGACCAGACTGATCATTTCTCCCAGCGTGCAATCGACGGAGGCGGATGAAATTTCCGTGCGCGGAATCATGATGGAGTGGGCCTGTGTTTCTTTCAGGTCCAGTACGCCGTAGACCATGTGCGATTCTTCATTGCTGATAAGGCCCTTGGCTTGCCCTTCATCCATGAGGTCATGGATACCTTCGGCAAGATCACTGCTGTTGTCCAGGTGGTTTTTTCGCTTGAAAAAGGATCTGAAATGCTCTAAAAATCCTTTTTCCGAATCATCTTCCAAGGATGTTACAATCTCCTTATGTTGAGGTGTCATTTTGTAGGGTTGAAGTCGCCCATTTCCAAATAAAAATTTTATGCACCGCCCTTCAAAATGTCAAGATTTTTAATAGGGTGTGGGGTCCTTCAAGGATGTCTTCTTTGCCCAAGCCGATTCAGGGAAAAAACCAACGGCAATTCTCATTTTGAAACGGCAATCCCTAAGGATGGGATTTACGACGAATTCGCATATCTTGACTTTGGTATTGAACCTGATTATGCTGAATTGAATTCGGGGATACTATCTGATGCGGAGTGCCAAGACTGCCATCTCCATGGACGCGGAGTTGTTGCGGCAGGTGGAAGTGATGGCAAAGGAATTGGCGGTGTCTTAAAGCCGTCTGAACAACGGATGACAAAAATTGAAATCGCCCAAGGACATTGAGCATGCCATTTCTTCGCCGGTGAAATCCTTAAATACGAGGTGCGTCGCTCTGGCAAGTTAGTATTTGAGCGTTCGTCCGAGATGCGCAAGAAGGCTGAAATCCGGGGTCGGAAAAGCTACGAAGATTTCTTACACCTGCACAAGAGATATGTGCGCAAGGTCCTTTACGGTGGAAAAAATGGTTGATCGGATGTTGCTGGAACGTGTCCTGTCCGAGATCACCTTAGAGGTTCGCGATCTCAAGAATGCAGTTGACATAACGTGGGAGGTCTATAAAACTGACAAGAGGGCCCGCCGTTTTGTGGAGCGCACATTGCATATTATTATCGAGGCGTGTATTGATGTTGCTCAACATATCGTCTTTGATGAGAAGATGAGAGAACCTTCGAGTTATCGAGACACATTTACCGTCCTGGCTGAAAACGGTGTCCTCCGTCCTGGCGATCTTGAACGATTCGAGACTATGGCGTCTTTCCGCAATTTGCTGGTTCACTATTATGAGAGGGTGGATGACGAAGTCGTGTACGGGATCTTCAAAAAGGATCTGCCCGACTTTGATTTTTTCGTAGAGTAGAAAGGAGAGTCTGCAACATTACATTAAGGACAGGCAAGCCCATGTTGCTGCGAACATACTCAACGTTCATTGCCGAAAGCTGCAATCAAAAAATGGCAGCATAACAAGTAGAATCCCCAAAAAACTGGCGAGAACTGCGAATTCTCTGAAATCAGTTTGACCTTTACAATTTTCGAAAAAAGAAGGAAATCTTATTGAACGATTGCAAAGGGAGATGAATGGTCTCGATGCGACCGGTTACAAGGAGACTTTAGAAAAAAGGTTTATCTCTTTTCGCGTCGCTAAATGACCCCCATTTTTTTGAACTGATCTAAAATATCAGCTTCCGCCATGAATCCCATATGCTGATGGATCTGCTTTCCCTTTTTGTCGAAAAAAACCTGCACCGGTACGGCGCGTACATTAAACCGACTTGCCAGAATCTGGTTTTCCGCCACCGGGATATAAACAATATTGATGGTTCCGTCGTACTTTTTTTTGAGTTTCTCAATAATGGGTTTCATCATTTCACAGGGTGCGCAACCGGTTGCACTGAATTGGACCAGGGTGGGTTTTCCCGATCGCCTTGCGCGGTCCAGGGGGTTGTCTCCGGCAATGGCCACCTGTTTTTTGACCCAGTCTTCATTGATACGCATGTGGGCTTTTTCGGCAAGGCTGTCAATATGGGCCTGCAAAGCTTCCTGCTGTCTTTTCTGAAGCATAAATCCCCGGATGCTTTCTTTCACTTGATCAAACGGCATTTCACCAACCATCTCCTGGTTTTCGTCATAAAAGGACTTAACAGCTTCTTCGGTAACCGTAACGTTCTTGGTAACGCGATCAAAATAGGTGCGGAAGTTTTGTTCATCCGGCGGTTCCATGGCGATGCCCATGGATTTGGCGTCCTGCTTGATGAGTTCCTCCAAGGCTTTTTGGTCGAGGAGAAAGAGTCTGCTTTTATCCAGTTCCTTTTGAACTTCAGGATCAACTTTGCCAAATGCCTCTTCGAAAAATGAGTTTTTAACTTCAAACCCGTCGGCTTTTAAAAGAAGGCCTTTGTCCAGCTTCTCCAGCTGCGCTGATTTGAGGATCCCTTCTGAAACCTCAGGGTAAGCTTCCGACATGGTTCGTGCGGCTTTTGAAAAGGCGCCGGATGGCGGAAGCGTCATCCACAAAATAGCTGTAAACCCCAAAACGGTGATGATCCGTTTAAATCGTTCTTGTTTCATCATCTGTCTCTTGACTCCTGTTTCAATAAAAAAAGTGTATATCTCGTAAGATAGCCCATAAAGAGGGATTGTCAACCTTTTTGCCCATAAGGGTGTCCGGTACTATTTGACAGCCCGAAGC
>ADZZ01000563.1 GCA_000179315.1 delta proteobacterium NaphS2 | reverse complement strand
GACAGAACGTAACTACTCCCATTTGTGAAATCCACGAATGGGGGAAGGAAGGATGAACGTTTTGAAGCCGAATTTGAAAGCAACAGTCATAACATTACTGGAAAAGGGACTCAGTCAACGCGAGATCAACCGGAAGACCGGGATCAACCGAAAAACCATCCGGAGATATGCTCAGCTGCATCATCGGGCAATTTTTGAAGAAACTGAGTCTTCAATCTACCCCACTTTAGAAGGGGTGGACACCGGGTCTTCGGTTCTTCCTGTTCAAAATCCCCCACCCCGGCCACCGGCTTTGGAGAACCCTCCGAAGAATGGTTCGGCCTGCGAACCGCATCGAAAGTGGATTGAAGAACAACTGAGGCTGGGTCGAAACGCCATGGCCATCTACCAGGACCTGGTGGAACTGTTCGCATTCACGCATCAATACAACAGCGTAAAGCGGTTCGTTCGAAGACTCAAAAAAAAGGACCCGCGTCAGTTTGACCGACTTGAATTTCTTCCCGGAGAAGAGGCCCAGGTTGACTATGGAACAGGAGCGCCGACGCTTCATGACAGCGGAAAACATCGCCGGCCTCGCTTGTTTGTCATGGTGTTGAAATATTCCGGGCGGGCCTTCCGGAAAGTGGTGTGGAAATCGAGCAAGGAAACATGGTGCAGGCTGCATGAGGAAGCATTCCGGTATTTTGGCGGATGCCCGGGATATGTAGCCTTGGATAACCTTAAGGAAGGCGTGATCAAGCCTGATATTTATGATCCCGAGCTTAATACGTTATATGCCGCGATGTTGTCTCATTACGACGTTGCGGCAGACCCGGCAAGGGTGAAGGATCCGAACCGAAAAGGGACGGTGGAAAACGGGGTTAAGTACACACAGAATACCGCCCTGAAGGGCCGGAAATTCGATTGTATTGACGCTCAGAATGATTGGCTCATGCATTGGGAAAGCGCTGGGCGGCGCCTCGCATTCATGGCCGGCCAAAGACAGKTGAAGAAATGTTCAGAGGAAAACCTG
>ADZZ01000564.1 GCA_000179315.1 delta proteobacterium NaphS2 | reverse complement strand
CAATACTGAGAGTGGAAAAATAGRACTGTATTGCAGAAAACTGGAGGAAGATTTCGGCTTTCCGGGGATACCCACCCACGTTGAGCCCAGCACAAGCCCGGTGGCAAACCCTGCTTTGGCAAGGGAATACCCTGAGATATTGATTACCGGGGCGAGACAACTGGAATACATAGATGCTCAGATGCGCTACCTACCTGGTCTGCGCATCAGAAGACCGGAAGCGGAAGCGGATATACACCCTGTTACGGCCAGGAAATACAATGTGATCCATGGAGAATTGATCGGTGTGGAAACCCCGCGCGGAATGATCAAGATCAAGGCAAAAGTCACTGATGACATCAAAGAAAGTGTTATATCGATTCCCCATGGCTGGGCCGCCGCCAATGTCAATATACTTCTGGATTGCACAATGAGGGATCCCATTTCCGGATATATGGAGATGAGAGGGGTGGCTTGTCGCGTGGTGAAATTGGCTTAGTAAATTCAGGTGGTTTGAATGTCTTATAGGGAGACTGTCGGTACCTTTTTTCAGGCAGTCTCTTTATGAAAAAAAGGAAATTGATTTCGGATAGGTTTCCGATGAGTCATAAGTATGAAGAAACTTAGGGTAAAAGCAGCTATCGACGTTGAAGAGAAAATTATAGACCTGGAAGAAGCAAAAGATTGGGACTTCGGTGATCCTCATGCTTTAGTGGTGGTTGACCGTAAGTTGGCGCGCAGCTATGAAGAACTTGTTGACATCGTATCCAGCGACCGTTTAAAAGATAAAGAAATTATAGAGATAAATTTCATGATGACCTGTACTGGCGGGTAGTATGCGATCGAGGTATCGCCTAATTGCCGTTGAGATTCCGAATATGCCAACCGCCATCGTTTTAACCCTCAATGAACGGCGCATTGCCTATTTTGGCTTTGTAGGACTGCAAATTTTTTGAAGAGTTTTTCGAGATTAAATTCAGATAAAATGGAGGTGTTAAGATGCATAAAATTGATCCAACCAAGCTGATTGTTCGAGTTATGAAGAAAGAGGATATTGATCCCATTGTAGATATCGATGCCCGGGTTTTTGGTGAAGAGAGGCCCGATTACTATAAACGAAAGTGTGCCTTAGCCTTGGATGAGTCGTACCAGATCGTCGTCTCCCAGGTGGCCGAGTATGAAGATCAGGTTATCGGGTTTGTTATGGCAAATGTGTATGTGGGGGAGTTTGGAATTCCTGAACCCACTGCCTCTATTGATACTATCGGGGTGCATCCTGATTATCAGGGCCAGGGGATAGGCGAGGAATTGATAAAACAGTTTATCGCCAATATGAAAAAGATGCAGGTTGAGTATATTTACGGATTGGTCGACTGGAACGACTGGGACATGTTGCGGTTTCTTGAGAAATCAGGTTTCACACCGTCAAAAGATCTTAAACTGGAGAAAAAACTCGCATAGGGGGTTATGACGCGCATGACCTCTTTGCTGTAGGGAGGAAGCGATTTAAAAAAGCTGCCGGTTTGTATTCCCGGACAGTGACTTCCGTTTAGCCCTACAATAAAAAGATCTCTTAACTATCATTTAATGTTCCCTTTGAGGAAGGGGAGAAAATCCCTCGCCTTCAGGCGAGGGATTTGTAGGCTTGCGGTGTTATGAAAAACTACCGCAAGACATCATATTCTGTAGTAATTCAGTAAGAATAGTCCATTTCTTTTCTAACCATATGACTTTGATAAATAAATTATCTCAGCCTTAAAGCGCTTGGCGTTTCCATGGCAGTGAATTCAACGTTGCGCCTTCTACTGTAAGGCTGATTAGAAAAATCTATCGAAAAGTGGTCCGTCCTACAAAGAAACTAACGCTAACAGTTGAGAAAAGAATTCAACGACTGACAGGGCTTGAAAAATGGTTCATCAGTATCTGTCCGAGATCAGATTTCGGATAAAACTTTTTTTCGCGGCCCTAAAGTCATAGCGGTCTTTAGCAATTCAATATTTAACACCATCAACTTTGAAACCAATAACCCGGACAGGCTGTTGCGTCTGATTAATTTCGGGCATACCCTGAATAACCATAGCGTCGTAGAAAACCTTGCTGGCAGGATTGACAGGATTTTCTTTGATGCGATGCTTCTTCGTTTTGGCCTTGATTCGACACACAAAATGTCTGTTTCGTGCTTGTCATTCGTCAAAACGATTGTGGGTTTGATGCCTCGATCCATAACGCCGGTTTGGCTCGAAAAGAGTCTCTATCTAGTAAATTGCTTTCACCAATTAGAGTAGCGTTTTGTTCCACATCTTTTGTTGATGGATATTAAATATATCATAAAGGAGAATACTTATGAGCAGTGAAGTGATTAAAAGCGCGGTGTGCGAAGGCTGTAACCCTCGATGCCGAGTCCTGGTTCACAGTGAGAACGGGAAACTGGTCAAGATGCGAGAGGACAAGGCGCACCCCCGGTCAGCCACGACGTGGCCGCCAACCCAGGCATGTCCCAGGTTTCGGGCAGCCGAAGAATTCATGTATCATAAGGATCGCCTTAATTTTCCGCTCAAAAGGGCTGGAGAGAAGGGAGAGGGAAAGTGGAAGAAAATATCATGGGTTCAAGCTTTTGATGAGATCGCCGATAAGCTGGAAAGGTTAAAGGGAAAATATGGAGCGGAAACCCTCGCTTGTCACAGCGGGACTCTTCGGACTACAGAGTGGGTACACCCCCGCTTCATGAACCTTTTCGGCAGTCCTAATCATGTAAACCCTGGAAACGTCTGTCATGCTCCGTGCATTAATACCGCTGTCGCAATGCTGGGTTGGCCTCCCACACATCGCACTTTTTTGAGGTTTGAGAGAGACGCCAGTGGCAAGGTGACCACCGGATGTCTTTTGCTTATTGGCATCAATCCGGCCCGAAGCAGGCCTCATATGTGGAAAGCCATACGTGACGGGAAAAAGCAGGGAGTCAAACTTATCGTTGTTGATCCCAGGAAAACAGAAACAACGGATCTGGCCGATATTTGGCTCCAACTCAGGCCCGGGACCGATACCGCCCTATTAATGTCCATGATAAATGTCATTATTGAGAACGATCTTTATCATGAGGATTTTGTGGAGCACTGGTGCCATGGCTTTCCTGAACTTAGAGAAAGGTCCATGGCGTATCCCCCGGAAAAAATATCGGAGATTACTCAGGTCCCAACGGAAAAGATCAAGGAAGCAGCAAGACTGTATGCCCTAAATACTCCCACCCTCACCATAGAAAGCATGGGATTGGAGCAGCAAAGCAATGCCATTGCCGGTATTCAAGCCAAGTTTATCCTGAGTGCGTTAACCGGAAGCTATGATATTCCGGGAGGAGAATACATCCCCGGCCCCGCCAAATGCATTACCGAGCCTGAAATGGAACTTAGGGAAGAACTGTCGCCGGAACAAAAAAAGAACCAAATAGGCACGGACAGGTTCAGGTTGATTGGCTGGCCAGGGCGGGACGCAATGTTGCCTCATGTAATCAAGACTTGGGGCAAACCTTTTTCCGCACAAAGAGCGTCCGCCCCGGCTCATCATCCCACTTTGTACCGGGCCATCCTCACTGGCGATCCATATCCGGTTAGGGCCATGATGGGTATTGCCAGCAATCCCATGGTTACCCAACCGAATGTGAAGCTCATCTACAAAGCCTTGAAGAGCCTGGATCTTTATGTGGTTCAGGACTACTGGATGACGCCTTCCGCCGCGCTTGCCGACTATGTACTGCCGGTGACCTCATGGTTGGAGAGGCCTTATCTCGGTGCCGGGTTAGGTTCGCATGATTCCATTTTGGGGGGGGAAAAAGCACTGCCATCAACTATTCCGGGAGAATATGATCGGAAAACCGACTACGAGATCTTACGTGGTCTTGGTCTCAGGCTCGGTCAGGAGAGATACTGGCCCTGGGAAGATCTTGAACAGGTTTTTGATTACATGCTCAGCCCTTTGAACTTAACCTTCAACGAGTTTATGATCGCCGGAGGTTACGAATCTCCACCTCGGCAATTCCGAAAGTATGAAAAGATGGGTTTTGGTACTCCTACAGGGAAGGTGGAGCTATTTTCCACCATTTTGGAACAGCTGGGCTATGATCCGTTGCCCACATATGAAGAGCCCCATGAAAATCCAGTCAGCAAGCCTGAACTGGCAAGGGAATATCCCCTGATGCTGTGTACTGGTGGCAGAATCAGCGAGTTCTTCCACTCTGAGCAGCGACAGATCGATTCCATACGCCGCATGCACCCGGATCCGCTTGTACAAATCCACCCGGAGACAGCAAACACCTTGGATATTCAGGAGGGAAACTGGGTTTGGATTGAATCCCCGCGGGGAAGAATAAGGCAAAAAGCTACACTTTTTGCGGGGATGGATCCTAAGATGGTCCACTGTGAGCATGGATGGTGGTTCCCCGAACTTCCAGAAGAGGAGCCATGGCTGCACGGTGTCTGGGAATCAAACATAAATGTGCTTACGGATGATGATCCGGATGTCTGCGATAAGATGGGTGGGGGATGGCCTCTTAAATGGGGTTTGTGCAGAGTCTATAGGGTCAAGGAATATTGAATCGTCTGTGGAAAAACTTGTCCTTTGATCCTGGTTGGTAAGATAGATGCAAGTGGCTCTAAAAATGGTGAGATGCATCGATTGGGAAAGGAGGTGAGAAGAAACTTTATTGGCTACTAAACCCTCGTACTTCGCAGGTTTAAAATGAAGATGTCTGTTTAACGAAATTACCGAAAGAATGAAGGAGAAGAGGCCATGGAAGAAAGCAGACAGGGCGGAACAGTGGATCATCCTCAACAGGATTATACACACTACAATTTTGATGAGGAGTATGATTTGGACAGGGTTCCCTATTGGTTTTTCGGCGCCGGACATACGGCACCGGGTTACCCGCACAAGCCGCTGTATGAGTGGACATGGGTGAACCATTGCAACCGCGGATTTCGCTACGCGGCGGATAAGCTGTCTTTACCCTACAGCCTGGGCCTCGATTTCCGGTCTTACTTTGGCTATGAGTTGATACGATGCGGTTTGCCCTCGGAGAAGGTCAAGAAGGAACGGAGCTCGACGTTTCGCGAGGGAATCAGCCCGATGATTGAAAATTTTGACGAGCTCTACAACCAGTCAAACGAAGAGCTGATGGGGTATTACCGGGAACTGAAGGTGTTTGATGTTGAAAACGCAAGCTGGTTTGAGCTGGAACTGCTTCTTGAAAGGCTGATGGATCTTGACAAGCGAATGTGGGAAATCCACATGTATTTCAACTGCGGGTTGGGGGCGGTTTACTGTCTGTTTGAGGACCTTTGCCGTGAGTTATTGGATATTGACGACAAGCATCCGCTGTTTCTCAAACTGTTGGCCGGTTTTCATAACAAAGGCATTGAGGTGGACAGGAAAATGTTTGTTCTCTCCCAGAGGATCAAGGAACTGGGTTTGGTGGACCTGTTTTCCGGCCGCGAGACCGCCTCTGAACTGTTTCCAAAGGTGGAAACGAGCGAAAACGGCAGGCAGTGGTTGAAGGAATTCAACGCCTTTTTGTGGGAAGACGGGTGGCGGTCCAACCTGTTTTTTGAATATGAGACCAGTTGGATAGAGGATCCCACGCCGGCCATTATCACCATGCGGCAGTTCTTAAAGTACGATACGTTCCGCCCTGATGAGCTGAGACCCAAGCTGGAGGCGGAGCGGAAGCAAGCGGAAGAGGAGATTTTAAGCCGTGTTCAGCCCGACCAGCGGGCCTGGTTCAAGACACTTATGAATGTTGCGCAGAAATTCTCGTTCGAGAATGAGGATCATCAGTACTACAACGAATCCTATTGCTTTGCGCTAACGCGTTATCTTCTCTTGAAGGTAGCGGCAAGGATGGTAGCGGTGGGGACGCTGGATGAGGCTGAGGACATCTTTTTTCTCGTTCCGGAAGAGATCCATAAGGGTCTGGCCGATCCGGAGACCTATCGGCTGCAACATAACGTGAATAGTCACAAGAGACAGTGGGAGGCGAACAAGAAAATCGTGCCGCCGCCGTTTTTTGGTACGGTCAGCATAGAGGAAGCGGGCCGGCTGCTTTTCGAAGGGAAAGAGCCGCTGTTGACGAAGGTTTCGATTGGCGAGTTCGTGGTGCCCCGTCCGGAACTGAAGGCGGATCTTTTGGGTCTGTGTGGTTGTTCGGGAGTGGCTGAAGGTACGGCCCGCGTCGTTATGGCGCCTGAATATCTGGATGCCGTGCAACCGGGGGACATTCTGGTGGCGCCCTCCACATCCGGGCCCTGGACGGCGGTATTTTCACTGCTGAAGGGGGTCGTGATCGACCGTGGGGGAACCCTCTCGCATGCGGCCATCGTGGGAAGAGAGTACGGCATACCGGTGGTTGCGAATGTGATGGAGGGCACGACCAAAATAAAAAGCGGTCAGCGAATCAAGGTAGACGGCAATGTTGGAGCGGTTTACATCCTGGATTAGGAACTGTCCGTTTTGCTCATGCAGCTTGAAAATGAATAATCTGTTTCACCCAATCATTGGATGAAGTCCAGATAGTTCTCCCTGTTTATGAGCTGGAAATCGGCATCGGGATATGCGGTTGACCAGTCCTTCGGGGGTGCACTTCGCTCCCGTCGCCATTTCACCTCGAAGCCGGCAAGTTTTCCATGTTGTTCTTCAACGAGGTCTATTTCTTTTTTGTCGTATGTCCGCCAGAAATAGCGGTTCACGAATTGCCTCCGGTATTCCTGTTTTTTCATTCGTTCCGTAATGATATAGTTTTCCCAAAGGGCTCCCTCATCATCCGAATCGTCAACGGATTAAAATTATTGACCAGGGCGTTCCGAATGCCGTTGTCATGGAAAAAATACCGTTGATTCTTGGAAATTTCTTTGCACAGATTACGGCTGAATCCGCTTCTTTGATAGACGACAAAGGTTTTTTCCAAGAGGTCCAGATACCGTTCAACGGTGTTCTTGCTCATCCCAAGTTGCCTTCCCAGTTCGGCAAACGAAACCTCTTTTCCGATTTGAAATGCCAGAAGCTGGATCAACCGTTCCAGTTTGTTGGCATGGCGGATCCCTTCCAGTTGAAGGATGTCCTTGAAAAGATAGGATGAGAGAAGTTCACGCAGGTATTCTTCGCGGTCCCTGTTGCTCCGCTGAAGCACCACCTCCGGGTATGCGCCATAAATGATCCGTGACTCAAGGTTTGCCTTGGTTTCATGCGGTTTTTCAATTTGAGATATCTCCATTTGGGCAAGGGGAAAAAGCTTCAAGACCTTTTTCCTCCCCGTCAGTGGTTCTCCAATATCCTTGGCAAGTTCGAACGATGACGAGCCCGTGGCAATTACACGGATGCTTGGATTATTGTCCACGATAATTTTCAGATTCAGCCCAATCTGCCGGACATATTGGGCTTCGTCCACGAGGAGCAAGGCGTGGTTGCCTACGAAATCTCGGAGTTTCTCTGTGGACTGGCTTTCCAGGTATTGGCGTACGACAATGTCGTCGCCATTTACAAAAAGGAATTTTTCATCAGTTGATTCCAGGAATTTTTTCAAAAGTGTGGTCTTGCCTGTGCGGCGAGCCCCGTAAATGACCACGACTTTGCCGGGCGAGACCGCTTTCTTGAGATTGGAGAGCTGTTTTTGCGGAATGTACATGAGTACTTTTGGATGAAAAGGGAGTCGTTTATTGACGGAAATAGCAAAAAATCGGTCAGTTTGTCAATTGCTTTGTTCTTGGGTCCGGGTGCAGGGAAAGAGAGGGCGCGGTTGTCAGGGGGCAGGGCGGCTCATGGCTCATAACTCCCGGATGATAGCCGAAGGGAGAGGGATGAGTTTCAGTCAGAGTCGAGAGCAAGGGATAAACCCTCATGGATGGCCTTTTTGAAGTGGGCGTCATTGGATGCAAATAAATCAACTCCGTTTTCCAAGCCTGAAGCGATTATCAGGCTGTCGGTGGTCCTCAATTTTGTCCAGTCGACCAAGTTGTTTTTCCCGATATGTTCCAGGACCCCCAACGTTATTTCCTGACAGAAGATATTTGGAAAATTCAGAAGATATTTTTTGACATCCAAAGCATTACTATGTTGTCCGATATTGATTGGTCCCTTCATAATTTCTGCAACAGAAACAATCGACAGCACAGCAGAAGCATCACCCATTTCGATCATCTCAAATATCAATCTTGAAAGCGGTTCATAGGGCTGTATGGTGTCTGTTAAATAGATGATGATATTGGTATCGATCAGCAGTTTTTTGCCGCTGATTTTCCTTTTGAGTCTGGAGGGTGTAATCGTCTTCATCGATCTTCCCTCTCCCCATCAATGTATTTTTTGACTTCATCCGGATTTGTGCCGAAGCTCCGTGCGGTCAACCCCGCCAGCTTCTGTGTAAAAGAGGTGACGGGCTGCAAGATGATCTTGTTTTCCTCTCTGCTTAACAAGACCTTTGTGCCGGCTTTTATGTTCATTTCTTTTCGGAGCCGGGCAGGTAAAACAATGTAGCCCCTGCTTGAAACTGTCGCATTAATTGTTTCCATGTGCAAACCTCAAAATTGTGTGCTGAAATTCATACTACTGCTATTTGAAGAATTTAGCAAGAATTTTGTTTAAAGCTCAAATTGTACTCCAGAAGGATGTCTATTTCTGCGTCGCTGATGACAACAACGGGGAAGGCTTCAGCCAGTTTGTAAAGTCTGTTCGTAAGGATTCTTTCGAGGTACATGTCCAATAATGGTCGGGACCAAACGTTACGATAAAGTCATTAACTGATCCCCGGTGGCGGCATTCAATAGCATCGCCTCGGTTGCCACAGGCGTCTGAGGGGTACCGAAGATCAGCCCTTCGGGCAGGGTTTTGAGCGCAAAGTAGGCAGTGCCGGTCTTGAGATCCAGGGTTTGGCCGTCGCCCGATTGGGATAATGCGTATAAAATAATTGCGTGCATTCTATTGTGTGGAGACAGACCCGGTCAAGGGGGGGGTTGGAGGGTATCGGGAAAATAGCGATATTTTTCAAAGGCCCCCAAAAAAAACATTGACAAAAGAAATTCTTTCCTGATAATAATCCATCAAACGTTTGTTTGATTTTTTGTGATATGACGAAAAAAGGCGAAAAGATAAAGGAAATTCATGGGGTCGTCACCCGCCTGTTTGCCCGGAAGGGGTACCATAATACCTCCATGCGGGAGATTGCCAGGCGCCTGGGCATGAACCAGTCCTCCCTCTACCACTATTTTGCCGGCAAGGAAGACATTCTCTACGCCCTGATCAACGATGCCATGGACGATGCGCTGGCCACCCTGGAAAAAATTTGCGGGTCTAATCTGCCGCCCCACGGCAAGCTCAATGAAGTTCTCAGTTTTTACACCAATTATTATGCCGGAGATCAGGACCGCCTTCGGTTGCTGGTGAACGAGCAGGGTAACCTTGGGGAGGAATATCGCCGAATCCTGATCGGGAAGGAACGGCGCTATGTGCGTCTCATTAAATCCATTTTAAAGGATCTGGCCGATGAAGGGCGAATGAAAACGATCCCCCCTTCGGTGGCCGCTTTCGCTTTTTTCGGCATGGTGCACTATACCATTAAATGGTACGACAAAAATGGGCCCGTAAAATCGGGGGAACTGGCGGATTATTTTCTGGAAATTTTCACGGAGGGGATTTTCATTTGACTTCTTTTCAAACGCTTGCCGTTAACGGAAATGACGGCATAACAGGGTATGTTTTTATGTGGATCATCGCCGTCGTGGCGCTTACGATATTTGCTTTCATTATTCGAAGCCGCATCGATTTACTTCTGGCCAGCCAGAAAGATCCACGTTTTTCGAATCTGAAGCGCCGCTTCCGGGACTTGATCAATTACGGGTTTATTCAAAAACGCCAGCCGCGATATCTCTGGGCGGGTATCATTCACATCATGATCTTTTGGGGGTTCGTGGTACTGGGATTGAGATCCTTGGATCTGGTGACCGAAGGTCTCGGGCTTCCCATTTTCCGCCCGTTCATGCAAAGCCCCCTGGGTGCCTTTTACAGCTCCTTGAAAGATGTTTTCGAGTTGATTGTTCTGGTTGCCTGTGTATGGGCCATTCTCAGACGGGCCATCGTCAGGCCCGAGCGTTACGAAGGGAGCCACAAGGCTGAAGCCTATCTGGTGCTGGGGCTCATCAGTTTCCTCATGGTAACCGACATGCTCTTCGAGGGGAGCGGCATGCTGCTCGCAGGCGAAATGCATGGATGGCTTCCCGCGGCATGGATCGGAACGCTGCTTCTGCCGGCGCGCAGCCCCGAAGCACTTTCGGTGATCCTTAGTGTCACCTACTGGCTGCATATCCTGGCTTTTTTTCTGTTTCTCAATTTGCTCCCTCTTTTCAAACACTTTCACATCATCACGGCCCTTCCCAATGTCTTTTTCAGAAAACTGAAAAAAGGCGAAATCAAGCCTGCCAGATACGGAGTGGATGATATTTTTGATCTGGAGAAGCTGGGGGTTGAAAAAATCGAGGATTTCACCTGGAAGCATATCCTGGATCTTTACACTTGCACCGAGTGCGGCCGCTGCTCGGACAACTGCCCCGCCAATGCCATCGGAAGACCCCTTTCTCCGAAGCTGCTCACCATCAAACTGAGAGACCATGCCTATCAGAAATATCCGATTCTGCCGGCTTCAGGCGCCTGTAAGGGGGATGAAGAGCCCGTTAACATGGTCAACGGGATTATCGGGCTGGATGAATTATGGTCCTGCACCACCTGCGGTGCCTGCGAAGAGGAGTGCCCGGTATTCATTGAGTATATCAATAAAATCATCGATATGCGGCGACACGTACTGGAAACGTCCCAAAATCCCAACACCTTTAACCAAATTCTCATGTACGTTGAAAAGACGGGAAATCCTTTTGGAAAACCGGCCGTAAAAAGGGCCGACTGGCTGAAAGAGCAGGAAGTTGAGGGTGTGAAGATTCTCAAAGAAGGGGATCAGGTGGATGTCCTCTACTATGTGGATGGGTACGCCTCTTTCGATCCGCAGTCCCAACAGATCGCCGCTTCCATTGCAAAGGGGTTGAAGCTTGCGGGCATGGACTTCGGCATTCTGGGAAAGCTGGAAAAGGATACCGGTCACCAGGTGCGGCGTATGGGAGAAGAAGGCCTTTTCCAGGTTCTGGTGGAGGAAAACACGGAAACCCTCAAAAGTGTTGATTTTAAATGGATTGTTACAACGGATCCCCATGCTTACAACGCCCTCAAGAACGACTACCCCGAACCTTACCGGGTATTTCATTACACGCAGTTTTTTCTTTCCCTGGTGGAAACGGGGCACCTGCGGCCCAAGAATGCGGTGGACCGGAAGGATCTTTACACCTACCACGATCCCTGCTACCTGGGCCGCCACAACGGCATCTACGATGAACCCCGCCGGTTGCTCCAATCCATCCCGGACCTTCGCCTGGTGGAAATGGCACGTAACCGGGATCGCAGTTTTTGTTGCGGCGGTGGGGATGTTATGCTGTGGCATGAAATCGAGCAGGAAGAAATGCGGATGGCGGAAAAGCGCATTCAAATGGCTCTGGATGTGGGGGCAACCGTATTGGTGACCGCATGCCCCTTCTGCCTTATCCATTTTGAAGACACCATTAAGACAGGGGGCCTTGAGGAGAGAATCAGGGTGGTGGACTTAATGACCCTTTTCATGTCGTCCCTGGAAAACCCGGAACCATGAACAATGAGCCATGAGCTAATAAAGAGGAGGTAAAAAAATGAACATCATCGTCTGCGTCAAACGGGTTCCCCTCACGCAGGAGGTGGATCTTGAAATTGACGAAAGCGGAAAGAAGATCAAGGAAGACGCGCTGGCATATGTCATTAACGACTGGGACAACTATGCCATCGAAGCGGCGGTTCAGCTTCAGGAAAATCTCGGCGGAGAAGTGACTGCCATAACCATCGGAAGCGAAGATGATGAAGAGGTGCTCAGAAGAGCGCTGGCCATGGGAGCGGACCGGGCCGTCCGAATCGATCCCGGTGAGTTGGTGACCGATGGCTATCTCGATGCCACCATCCTTGCAAAGACCATCTCCGGCCTGGAGTATGATCTAATCTTCACCGGCGTTCAGTCCGAAGATCGAAATACGGGCATGGTGGGGATCATGCTGGCGGAACAGCTGGGTCTTGCCCACGCGGCCGTTACCAACGGCATCGAGGCTGAGGAAAAAGCCGCAAAGGTTTTTGTGGAACTGGAAGGGGGTATCGATGAAGTCTCCCGGATACAGCTGCCGGCGCTTTTGACCATTCAGACGGGTATCAACGAACCGAGATACGTATCCATCATGGGGATTCGAAAGGCAAAAAAGAAGGAACTCAAGGTGATGACTCTGGATGATCTTGGTTTTGGTGCCGAAGCGTTGACCCCACAGACGCAAATCGAAGAAGTTTTTCTGCCCCCTGAAACCGAAGGGGCTGAAATGATAGAAGGGGATGCTGCAACAATTGCGGAAACCCTCATACGCATCATGGGAGAAAAGGGGGTGACGGTTTAAATGGGCGATATATTTGTGATAGCAGAACACCGAAATGGTGAAGTTCGCGAGATTACCTTTGAAATGCTGCAAAAAGCGGCGGAACTGGGCCAGGTGTTGGCATGTGGTGTAACGGCCGTTTTGCTGGCGGGTCCCGGTGAAGCTTTTGCGGAAGCATTGTCGAAAAAGTCCGACCGGGTGCTGGTCTTTGAAGATGAAAGACTTAAAACCTACAACTCGGATCTTTATGCCGGCATTCTGGCGGAGCTGCTGAAGGAACAGCAGCCTTTTCTAACCCTCATGGGACATACCTCCTGGGGCATGGACTATGCGCCGGCCCTGGCCGTAAAATCCGGGTATCCGCTGGCCACCGATGCCACCGATATTCTTTTGAAAGACGGGCAGCCACAAGTGATACGCCAGATGTACAGCGGCAAACTTTTTTCCAGGGTTTCTTTCGCACCATCGGAAGGGTATATGATTACCGTGCGGTCTGGGGCATTTAAGGTGGATGAGGCGGCGGAACGATCCGCCGAAGTGGTTTCCATGGATCTTCCACAGGATCTTCAACCGCCCAGGCGGGAATTTATCGAATTTGAGGACACGGCCTCCGGTGATGTGGACATCACCCAGGCGGATCTGTTGGTTTCGGTGGGACGTGGTGTCGGAGAAGCTGATAATATCAGCGCGGTGCAGGAACTGGCGGAACTTCTGGGTGGCACGCTCTCCTGTTCCAGACCCGTGGTGGACAAGAACTGGCTTCCCAAGTACCACCAGGTGGGAACCTCCGGCAAGAGCGTCAGGCCCAAGGTTTATCTGGCGCTGGGCATCAGCGGTGCCTTTCAGCACGTGGCGGGTATTAGCGGCGCGGGCTGTGTGATCGCCGTTAACAAAGATAAGAAGGCCCCCATCTTCAGGGTGGCCGATTATGGGATTGCAGACGACCTGTTCAATGTGGTTGAGGCGTTGAAGGCCAAAGCTGGGGCATAATAGCGCATGGCTCATGGCTCATGGCTCATGGCTCATGGGCCATGTTCGGCATTGGACAGTTGTGTTTATTTGGAGGGATATATGGATTTTCGTTTGAATGGGGAACAGAAGGATATTATCGCGGCGGCAAAGGAATTCGCCACAGGTGAATTTCTGGATCGGGCGCAGGAATTTGACCGGAACGAAAGCTTTGACCAGGATATCTGGCGAAAGGCGTGCGAACTGGGGTTTGTGGGCGTTTTCATTCCGGAAGCCTATGATGGGGCCGGTTACGGTTTTTTGGAACACAGTATGATCACAGAGGAATTCTGGGCCGTTGATCCGGGGATCGGACAGGCCGTTTTATCGTGCACCTTCGGTTCCGAAATCCTGATCCTTTTCGGAACGGAAGAGCAGAAACAAATGGTACTCCCCAAACTGGTGGCCGGCGAGGCGCTGATAGGCACGGCCATTACGGAACCCAATGCGGGCAGCGACCCTACCGGTGCTACAACCACGGCGGTTAAAGACGGTGACAGCTGGGTCATTAACGGCAGTAAGATTTTCGCCACAAACGGCGACCTGGCCGACTATATGATGCTCTTCTGCCTGACGGATCCGGATAACCCGTCAAAACACCGTCGACACAGCTTTATCCTGGTGCCCACAGATTCGGAAGGGTATGAATCCAGCAAGCTGCACGGAAAACTGGGGATACGGGCGTCGGATACGGCGGAATTGAGCCTGAAAGACCTCCGGGTCCCCGTGGAAAACCTGGTGGGAAGGGAAGGTGAGGGGTTTAACGAGCTGATGGCCTTTTTTAATCGCACCCGGCTTCATATCTGCGCCCAGGGTGTGGGTCTGGCCCGGTCGGCCATTGAGGAATCCATTCGTCACACCAAAGCAAGGGAACAGTTCGGCGCGCCCCTGGCATCGTTTCAGAATACCCAGTTCAAGCTGGCTGAAATGGCCACCCGGACTCGAGCTGCACGAAACCTCTATTACGAAGCCGCCTGGGAGCTGGATCATGGAAATATCGATCATGGGCTGATCGCCATGGCCAAGTGGTATTCGGCTGAAAACGCAGTTCGCTGTGCGGATGCAGCGCTTCAGATGCACGGCGGATACGGTTACATTGACGAATACAAGGTGCAGCGGCTCTATCGCGATGCCAAGATTCTTGAGATTTATGAAGGTACCAAGGAAATGGAAAAGACCATCGTCGCCGGCACGTTGCTGCGGTAAGCGGCAGCAATATGGATGCTGATTGGGTGAAAACTCCGTGTGAGCTGTGTCTCGCCGCGATTCTTCATGGCTGGAAGCCGCTCCCACAGGGATTACCATTTCAAAATGAGAATTTCTGGGTAAAAGGGTTCAGACTTTTTTCAGGAACAGGCTGGTGTTGACACCGCCGAAGGCAAAGTTCTGGATGGATGCGATATCGATGGGGGTTTCGCGCAATTTCTGATTGTGGCGTATCATGGAGCACCTGGGGTCAATTTCGTCCAGGTTCAGGGTGGGTGCGACGAATCCCTGTGCCATCATATATAAGGTGATGATGGTTTCGATGACGCCGCAAGACCCCATGGTATGCCCCATATAACTTTTGAGCCCCGTAACCAGCGGCCCCTTTCCATAGACACTGCCGATGGCCATGGCCTCGGCCACATCCCCCATTTTGGTCGCCGTGGCATGGGCGCTCACAAAATTGATATCTTCGGGCGTGAGCCCGGCATTTTGAAGCCCCTGAACGATGGTTGCTTTGATGCCGTTCATGTTGGGCAGGATCAAATCCCCGCCATTGTTGCCGCACCAGAACCCCACGACCTCCCCCAGAATGTGGGCGCCGCGTTTTTTGGCGGAAGCGTATTCCTCAAGTAGAACGGCTCCGGCCCCTTCCCCCACCACCAGACCATCACGCCGGGTGTCGAAAGGGCGCGGCGTAAGATGGGGTGTTTCATTGTATTCCGTTGAACAGGCCAGCAGGTTGTCGAAAACCGCCACGGTGGTGGTATCGTATTCGTCGGCGCCGCCGCACACCATGGCATCCTGCAGGCCGTATTTGACGGCTTCGTACCCGAATCCGATGGATTGGCTGCTGGTGGTGCAGGCAGTGGAAGAGGAGATGACCCGGCCGGTAATTTCAAACATTTTTGTAATATTAACCGCTGTGGTGTGCACCATGCTCTTGAGGTAATCGACGGCGCCGATGGCGGAGAACCTTTCGTCGGACCCGCTGAAAAAATGCTCATAAATCTGCCTTTGCACGGTGGGACTGCCGTGGGTGGACCCGAATGCCACCCCAAGCCTGCCGGAAGAAATGAAGTCCTTTTTCAATCCGGCGGCTTCCAGCACCTCTTTAACCACCTGGCAGGCGTAATAGGCCACCGGCCCCATGGTCTTTCGGTATTTTCTTTTAAAATCAAACTCAATGGGGTAACTGACGGTTCCGAATACCTGAGATTCCACGCGGTCGGTCAGAAGATCATCTTTCTTAATCTTTTGAACCCCTGATTTTCCGTTGATCAGGCTGTCCACCAATGCGTCTTTGCCATGGCCGATGGGTGTGATGGCTGAAGCGGCCGTGATGACGACTCTTCTTTCCATGATGTTCCCGCGCCCTACATTAAAGATCTTTTTTGAGCAAGGGACACCACATAGTCGCAGATTTGGTTAATGGTGCGGATCTCCATGGAGTCCTTTTTTTCCTGGCGGGTTAATTCCGAACCCAGCATTTTTTCAATTTCCCCCAGCAGTTCAAGGGCATCGATGCTGTCAAAGTCGTGCTCTTCGGTCAGATTGTCATCCACCCCCGGATCAATGATTTCAAATTCGGTTTCAAAGATTTTGAGTATGTTGGCTTTTATATCATCTCGCGTCATATGGGGTCTCTCTATTTTTGAGGCCAATGGTATTGGATTGGCTGTACGGTGTCAATTGCGTTTTTTCCCCAGAAAGGGCTTGAAATGATACCACTGGAAAGGGTGCTGCCGAATATTTTTCGCCAGATGGCCGGCGTATTTCTGGGCTGTTTCGGCAATGGCCCTGCGCCTCTCGGAACGTGATTCACATTTCATTGGGATGGGTTCGCTGATGGAAACGTGATAGTGCATCCTGCCGGTACGCCAGGCAAAAAAGACATACAAGGGGACATTTGAAAGAAGGGCAAGCAGGTAGGGCGTTTCGGGAAGAACGGCATCGTGTCCCAGAAAGGAGACTCTCACGCTACGCTGATCCTTTCGCCAGAGCACATCCCCCGCCATGGATACCATGCCGCCGTTTTTGAGCTGTTTCACCCCTTCTATGATGTCAAAGGGGGAACCGCCTTCCTCGTCAACGGCAACCACTTTGATGCCGGCGTTCATCAAATCGTTCTTTTGGAGCCTTTCGATCTGTTCTTTTTGCTTTTGCCCCATATAGAGCAATAAATCCAGTCCCGGCAGCTCTTTCCTTAGATGGTGTGCGGCAGTCTCCCAGTTCCCTGCGTGAGACATGATTATGACACCTCCCGTCCGGTTTAATACGGCGCGCTCAAGATGTTCCATCCCCTTTGAAGAGAAAAGTGCGGTGTGGTCCGTATCCGAAATGATGATTCTTTCAAGAAACACATGGGTGAAATCGTGAAATTGTCGCCAGGTACACCAGAGATGATAGATGAGCGGCCGGTCGGGGAATAAAGCTCTGTAGAAATTAATTCCTGTTCTGCGGCGTTGGGGACGGAAAAGAAAATAACCGGTGGCCACAAACCAGGCGAAAAGCGTGAAAAACCATTGACCAAAGGCTTTTGCTCCGGCGATTAGCGCCTTATAGAACCATCCTTTCATGATGGATCAAAATCCAAGGAGTGTCCTGATTTCTTTGGGGATTTCAAACATCATTTCCATTTGCGGGTACAAGACGGCAACCTGTTCGCTTCTTCCCCTGGCACAAATCTCCCTTTGCCCTTTCCGCCTGATTTCAAAATCCATGACGATCTTGATCCTGGCTTCCAGCACCGTGACTTTGCATTTGAGCTCATCGCGGTTTCGAAGGGCGATGATGTGTTTCGTGGCGGTTTTGATGATGGGAAAAATATAACCTGTTTTTTCGAAATAAGCTTGTAGATCGATGCCGCACCGGTCGAGCAGGGCAAAGCGGGCCACATCAAAATATTTCATCAGGTTTCCATGCCAGACAATATTCATGGGATCCAGATCGGAAAGGGT
>ADZZ01000565.1 GCA_000179315.1 delta proteobacterium NaphS2 | reverse complement strand
TCTGTTTCCCGAATCTGATCATGCAGGTTTAGCACTATCCCGTTTCCTCCACTGCGGTAAGAATATGTTCAGCCGATACAAGCTGGGCATTCTGCAGTGCCGCCACATTCAATGAGAGGTGTGCCAGCAGATTGATTTTGCGTGGCAGACCGTTTGTCGCCTGAAAAAGCGCTTCAAGAGCCGGCTGTTCAAAAAGATCCATCTGGGTTCCGGCCAACTCAAGCCGGTGTTTCAGATAAGGGAGCAACTCCTCTTTTGCAAGACCGGATATGTGATAACGCACCACAAGCCTTTGAGCCAAAGGCTCATGGACGGACAGTGAAAGCCGTCGCCTCAACTCGGCCTGGCCAACAAATATCATGCAGAGACGATTTTGTGAGTCCATCTCATAGTTTGTCAGCAGCCTGAGGTTTTCGAGGACCTCGTTTCTCAAGTATTGCGCTTCATCAATAATCAGCACTGGCCTGATTTTGGATTCCAGACAGAGTCGGTTGACCTCCATATGGATGGAACGATAAAGGGCTGCCAGGCTCCGTTCCGTGGTTAGCCCCATTTCCCAGGCAATGGATTTGTAGATATCCGTTACATTGCCGGTGGTCAGAGGAACGTAAAACACCCGGTACAGACCCGTATTCAGAGAAGCGGCCATCTTTCGGCAGATACTGGTTTTCCCGCTGCCCACTTCTCCGGTGACAAGCCCGATACCGCGCAGCTTCAACAGATAATGGAGCCGGGCTTCAAGCTGTTGCCGTTCACATTATCCCACCGGATATTGTCCACAATAAAGCACGAAGAATATTTTGTTTTTGCCTGATTGATTTATCGTTGCAAGGCGATGCGTGACGGACTGCCTATCTTCTGATCGGGGTGCTGTTTCGA
>ADZZ01000566.1 GCA_000179315.1 delta proteobacterium NaphS2 | reverse complement strand
GGGTCTGAGACCATGGCATGTCGGACATTGCGAATATGCGCACCCGGGAGGGTCTCTGCGCTCTTGCTTAAAAGCGAGTATGCCGGCCAACCGATAATAAAGGGAGAATGGCAAACGGGGCAGGGGAAGTCGGATGGCGTCGTAGTACCTGAGAAGGCGGGTAACTCCGCTGGAGGAAAGGACGTCACATGAGTAACAGTGTTGCGAGGACACATCATCTATGCTCAGAAATAGAGAAATGGTGGAAACGAAATTACAACGCATAGCGGAGAAGGCCCGCAAAGAAGATGAATGCCGATTCACCAGTCTGTTTCATCTGATGAACGAGGAGATGTTGCGGGAATGTTTCCAGGAGCTGCGCAAAGACGCAGCATCTGGCATTGATAAGGTTACCAAGAAGGAATATGGGGAAAAACTTGGCGAGAACCTAAACGCTCTGGTCGGAAAATTGCATCGGATGGCGTATATTCCATTGCCGGTGCGCAGGGTGTACATTCCTAAACCGGGGAGTAGCAAGAAACGACCGCTGGGCATMCCAGCCCTTGAAGATAAGCTGGTACAGGCGGGATTGACACGGGTGCTTTCGGCGATCTACGAGCAGGATTTCATTGACGATTCGTATGGATTTCGGCCCGGTCGCGGGTGTCATGACGCGTTGAGGGCACTCAGCAAAGAGGTTGAGGGATGCCGGGTTCACTATATTGTGGACGCAGATATCAAAGGGTTCTTTGATAATGTTGATCACGATTGGATGATTAAATTTCTCGGCCACCGAATAGCAGATAAACGAGTGTTGCGCTACGTCAAGCGGTTTCTCAAAGCAGGT
Source organism: delta proteobacterium NaphS2 (assembly GCA_000179315.1). Lineage (GTDB taxonomy): Bacteria > Desulfobacterota > DSM-4660 > Desulfatiglandales > Desulfatiglandaceae > NaphS2. Next base: position 221 of record ADZZ01000566.1, on the reverse strand, counting down.
ATAATGGAGGAAGGCAAAGAGATTGCCAGTGACAAAGGAACGCCTCAGGGCGGGATTATTTCACCAGTACTTGCCAATATCTATCTGCATTACAGTCTGGACATCTGGTTCACGCGAGTGTTTCAGCAGGGCTGTCATGGCCAAAGTCGGATAATCCGTTACGCCGATGACTTTGTTGTATGTTTCGAGCGTGAGGCAGATGCGATACGGTCCGAAAGGAG
>ADZZ01000567.1 GCA_000179315.1 delta proteobacterium NaphS2 | reverse complement strand
GAAAAAGGAGCAAATGAACGCCTTTTTCAAACTCATGAAAGAGCGATATGAAGCCGGGCGGCCCACCATTATTACGACCAATCTCCAGCCTGAACAATGGTATTCCCTCCTTGAACCAAAGGACATGGTCGATGCTCTGCTGGATCGCCTCAACCATCGGTGCATCAATGTTCATATCGATGGGCCTTCTCTCAGAAAAACAGATGCCGGCTAATCCATTTTTCTAAGCCGATCTAAACCCTCTCAAACCTCATGATGCCACATGGCTTTCAATTATCTGTAAACCTATAAGAAAAAAACCCTTTTCAAGACCTCTTCTCAAAAAACACCGCCTCTCACATTCCAGTTTATTCTGCAGAAGCAACAGAACAACGCGCAATCACCGGTTCCGTTACGATTAGCAAAACTGGTTCTGTTTTCGTTAGCGGCCAAGGTAAGGTAGGCTCGAAATTGCAGGGACACTTTGCCTACTACGGAGTCACGGACAATTCAAAAGGTCTCAACCGGTTTTCCTATGAGGTTCATCGTCTGTTGTTCAAATGGCTGAACAGGCGAGGTAAACGAGGGTGTATGAACTGGGAGAAGTTTAACCTACTTCTTAAAAAGTTTCCTCTGCCGCAACCCCGTATTACGGTAAACCTTTTCGCTTAATCGTGAAGCGTACTCATGAGGAGCCGTGTGCGTAAATAGCGCAAGCACGGTTCTGGGAGGGGCCGGGGCCAACTGCTACCAATCTCATGTGGTCTTATGATACGTAGTAGCCGCGTGCGGCGAGGGCGTAGTCTGAGGCATATTGCGTTAAGGTTGCTGAAGAAACCGGTCTACTCGACAATGAGGGTACAAGTGAGGCCAAAAAGGGTGCAAGTGAAAAATTGCCTACTCCGCAAATTCGCGGCCGGGCGCACGCCTGAGGCCCCCCGATTTCCACCCGTTCGCCCAACTTCATAGACAGTCAACCCTTTATATTTCGCTGTGAAATTTAGCCATGGCGATTTTGCACGTGTTTTTTTTAGATTGTCTGAGGAATTTGGAGGGCTGTTTAACGTTCATAACGAAGACGCGGCTTTTCCCGGTCTTTCTCAATTGTGTTGTGTGTTACAGATATTTTTCTATTGCTTTTTTGGCCTGCTCCTCAAGCAATTTTATTTTTCTCAATATAATGGCCTTATATGTATTATCAGTAACATCAAACATCACTTCCGGAATATCTAGGTATTTGCAATATAACCTTAATTGGCTTCCACCTACCTCCCCAGCATGAGCAACTAAATCCCTTATAAGTTTACATTCAGTTAGAGGGTGAGGAGCAGATGTATGGTCAGTATATTTTTGATATGAACCTCTTGAGGGATAGGCAAGTTCGATAATGTTAAAATAGCATATGATTTGTAATCGAAATTCATTGTGCAGATCCACTGCCATCGACCACAGTTTCAACATTATAGGTAATTCATAATTCCATTGCTGAGGCTTGATATCATCTGGCAAGTCACCATGAATACGGTTTCTTAAGGTAAGTGAAAATTCTATGTTCTTTCTTATCATTTCTGCTTTGATTTTTACGCATGTCAAGAAAAAATATCTATCTAATTCACGTTCCACTAGATACTTTGAATTTTCATCTTCATTTTTTTCAGTTTCTATGAATATGTATATCTCATCGTCTTCAACATAAACTTTAAATGTTGAAGGCAATGAATTTTGGAATTTTGCTAAATTTATGTCAGGTTTTTCCTATGGCCGAAAATAACGGTTGCTAAATGAATACCCCATATTATTCGAATGGTTACGCTTTTCTCGCAGATTCTGATCAAGTATGCGCATCTGCCATGCACTCAGTTTTACCTGATTTTCACATAACATACCAACCATATTATGGAAAAATTGTTGACTTGCGCCTACCGGCATGGCAAAGTATGCGCAAAATGATTGTTTATTGCACATACTTTGCCATGGGGTGGATATGGATGCGGAAAAGGCCATCAAGGAATTTCAAAAACGAAAAGTGGTCACAATCGAAGAGATTGCGGATCTCCTCGATTCTTCCGTGACCATCGCCAGAAGACAACTGAAAAAATGGCGGACTTACACGAGCTTTAATATGAATGGGCGTTATTACAGTCTTCCGGGAATTCCGCGATTTGATGAACACGGCATATGGAAATACCGGGAGATCCTTTTTTCACAATACGGAAACCTTATGCAGACAATTTCTCAGCTTATCGAGAGATCTGAAACGGGAT
>ADZZ01000568.1 GCA_000179315.1 delta proteobacterium NaphS2 | reverse complement strand
ATGCAGCATGATACGTCACCCCATCAGGTTACCATTGATGGGAAAAAGTATCGGCCCAGTGCGCTTCCCTGACACTGGCCTTTTCCCGAAAGCTTTTTATTCAGTATTACCCGCGTTTCACCCGGTTTGAGTGCAAGGTTTTTCTGTCAAAAGCCTTCGATTTTATGGATGGGGTGTGTTCCCGGTGCATCGTTGACAATACCAGTGTTATTGTGGCCGGCGGCACCGGACCTGACGCATTGATTGCACCTGAGATGAAATACTTCGCTGATATGTATCAAACCGGGTTTGTGGCCCATGCCGTAGGCGATGCCAATCGAAGTGCCCGCGTGGAAAGGCCTTTTCATTTTGTGGAAAATAACTTTCTTCCTGGAAGAACCTTTGTCAGCTGGCATGATTTGAACCGGCAGGCCATCGACTGGTGCCGGAACACCAGCGACAAAACGTTCAAACGGGCTTTGGGAATGATACCGGATGAGGCCTATATCATTGAAAAACCGCATCTCATTGATTTACCCCCATACCGGCCGCCGGTCTATGTGGCAAAACACCGGGTCGTCGATATCGAGGGATATGTGCATTTGGACACCAACCGTTATTCCGTCCCTGAAGCACTGATTGGAAAATCCCTGGAAGTTCAGAAACACTGGCGCAAGGTCATCGTTTATGACAAAAGCCGGAACGTGGCGGAACATGACCGTATTCTGGATAAACGTGATACGCGAACAACTGTGCCGGGACATCATGTTCCGATTCGAAGAAAAAAGGATGCCCGGGTCCCTTCAAAAGAAGAACAGCTGTTGGTGGGAAATGATGCCGTTCTGGATGCGTATGTGGCCGAACTAAGAAAAGAAG
>ADZZ01000569.1 GCA_000179315.1 delta proteobacterium NaphS2 | reverse complement strand
CTGCTGATCATCGATGACTTGTTTTGCGCAAGAAAATGCCGGAACAAGCCGCTGATGATTTGCTGGAAATCATTCTGAATCGGTATTCCGCAAAAAAAAGTACGCTCCTTACATCAAATCGACTCGTTGAAGACTGGGGTAAGCTTCTCAGGGACAATACAGCATCTTCGGCCATACTCGACCGCCTGCTTCATCACGGGCATCTCCTGAAGTTCGAGGGAAAAAGCTACCGCCTCAAAGAAGCAGCATCGAGGATATCGCAAAGTAAACAAAAAAAGCAGGATGAAAAAGGAAAGAATATGGACCTTTCTAAAGAAGATTTGTAAACTGAAACCGTCCTGTCGCCGGGGGATTTTGACCCGGCCACAAGTGGGGGATTTTCAGGTGGCCATCCAGGCCCTTTGTCTGGCCGCGGAGTTGAGGATATGCTGAAGCTCCTCGAAATAACGGATATCTTTTTCTTTCATGCGATGCCCATACCCGTGGCACCGTTGAACCAGACGAATGATTTCCAGGTCCCCTCCGGGAAACCCAAGCGCTTCAGAAATCCGTAACGCATGGTTGGATCGTTCATGCGGCCTGGCGCGTTTAATCAAAACAACGAGCTGCTCAAGCCGAGCATCGATTTCCAGAAAAGAAAGTTTCGGCAGAAGACCTAATGCGCCACAATGAACAAAGGATTGTTCCAGTTCTACCAGCTTTCGCCTGCTTATTCCGTGTGATTCAGCAACGGACCGTTGGCTGTCCCGATTCGTCCATAAACGATAGAGCGCCTCATAAGATTTGAAAAAAGGCTCGTCTTCATATTCGAATGGGACAGGTGACTTCGAATTCGCTAATGCGCTTCTCACTCGATGCGGAATTCTCTCGAAATACTTTCTCGTGGACTCCGTAAAAACCATGTTATCCGTATGTCCTAAAAAATATGTTTTTGGAAACCAAATGCGGCATATGTGTAGTATGGAAATAATACACATTATTCTGGTCGATTTCAAGACATTTTCAGGGTTTTTGCAGAAAATATGCATTTTTTGTGGTATTATCGGAAAGCCGTTTAAGACCATGAAATTGGAAATTGTTCATGTCTATTCAGATTGTTATACCG
>ADZZ01000570.1 GCA_000179315.1 delta proteobacterium NaphS2 | reverse complement strand
CGGAGCACCAGAGAATACTGAACTCAATGGATTACGGCCAAAACCATGAGGCGTACTCAAGGGCGATCAGGCGAATCGGAAACTATTTCGATTGCAGGATCGTCAATCTTACATCCGACCAGTTGCTTGACTATTTTAATGAGCTTCTGGAATGCCATTCCTGGAGTACGGTCAAGCTCGATCTGTATGGTCTGAAGTTCTTTTACGCCAGGGTACTGAACAAAACCTGGGAAGACATCCCCTTAATCAAACCGCCAAGAACATCCAGGATCCCGGATATTCTATCCATTGAGCAGCTCAACCGGCTGTTCGCCGAAACCAACAAGTTGAGCTACAAAGTCTTTTTCTTTACCACCTACAGCATGGGGCTGCGCCTTGGCGAAGGAATCAGGCTGACTGTCGGTGATATCGACTCCGTCAATATGCGAGTTCATATTCGCGACGCCAAGGGCAACAAAGACCGGCTGGTGCCGCTGCCTGAAAATACTCTGCGCGTGCTGAGAAATTTCTGGCAGGTTCACAAACATCCCCATTTCCTTTTTCCAAGCCGGAAAAGAGGTCTGAATAATGCCCACCTGGTTCAGCAGCCACTGGACAGAGGCGGCATCCAGACCGCCATGAAAGCCGTTGTCAGACAACTCGGCATAAAAAAAAATTTCATGCCATTCCCTGCGGCACAGCTATGCAACGCATATGCTGGAAGCAGGCGTTGATCTCATTGAATTACAACAGATCCTGGGCCATGTCAGTGTCCTGACCACCACCAGATACACCCATCTGACTTCCAATACCGGAAACAATGCCAGCCAGGCCGTCAATACGCTGGCCAACACCTTTGATATAACATGGGGAGGGGTCAAATGATTCTGCTCTCCTCGATTATCAATGAATTCAGGGACCGCTTTTTGGACCGATACGAGAATTCCGTCCTGCCAAGCCATACAAAG
>ADZZ01000571.1 GCA_000179315.1 delta proteobacterium NaphS2 | reverse complement strand
GCGTAGTGTCGTGAGGTATTATACCATCAGATCCACAGACCGGCGTCGAAGCCGAGGTGGACTGGGGAAACTGCATTGCCATTTAGGGGGTGTCGAAACACGGCTGAAACTCTTTGCATGCGATCCAAATTTTCCGGAAAGCATTTGGTTCGGTGTTATCCCTGCGAGCGGCAACAGGCCTTTTTGACGGTCATATAAAAGGGTTCTCATTTTTGGCGGTGTTTTTCCTGTCCTAATCTATGACAACCTAACAACCGCGGTCCAAAAGATACTGCGTGGGAAAAATCGTGTTCTCCAGGAGTCGTATGACAAGTTCCGGGGGTACTACAATTTTGAGCCCCGGTTCTGCAATCGGGGTCAAGGTCATGAAAAAGGCGGTGTCGAGGGTTTGGTGGGATATGCACGACGCAACTACATGGTTCCTGTTCCAAAGTCCGATTCCCTGGAAGAACTGAACCAAAGACTTCTCAAAGATTGTCTTTCCTATGGCGGTCATCAAATTGACGGCAGGGAGCACACGGTCAATGAACTGTATGAGAAGGAAAAGGGGGATCTGTTGTCCCTGCCGGACATCCAGTTCAGCAACCTTGAAACCGCAGGCTGCAAGGTGGATAAATACTCCACGGTCATGGTGGATAAGAATCGATATTCGGTCCCAACAGCGTATGCCTATTGTAAAGTCCGTGTGGTTTTATATGTGGATGAGGTGGAGATATTTTACGGAAGCAAAAAAATCGCATCACATGGGCGACTTTTTGGGAACAACAAATGGAGTCTTCTCCCTGAGCATTATCTTGAACTGATTTTAAAGCGGCCCCAGGCATTTGAATCAGCCCGTGTTATCAGGCAATGGCGTTCGAACTGGCCTGTTTGTCTGGAACGGCTTTTGGATAAATTCTGCCAAAAGCAGGGATATACCAAAGGTGTCAAGGAGTTCATTCTGGTTTTGATGCTYTACAAAGGCCACTCTGCCGAAGCCATCGAATCGGCAGTTGAGACGGCGCTATCATCGGGGGCGGGCTCCAGCCAGGCCGTTAAACACATCTTAATCCATAGAGAATGTGGCAGGGATCAATCGTTTTCAGCCCTGGAAAACTGG
>ADZZ01000572.1 GCA_000179315.1 delta proteobacterium NaphS2 | reverse complement strand
TTATCGCGGATTTTGTTCATTTGCCGCCCGGATCAAGAGGGCTTTACGCTCAGATCAGGAAGAAAGCAGGGCAGGAATATGTTATTCCCGGCTCCAGACGCACCCGTGTGGCTGAAGAGACGATCCGTTCATGGTTGAAAAAATACCGCAAGGGCGGTTTTGACGCCCTACTGCCCAAAGAGCGCACGGACAAGGGGGAAACGAGAAAGCTGCCCCTTGAGATTTCGGATTTACTTCTTGAGGCCAAAGAAAAAGAACCGGAACTAACCGTTCCGCTGTTAATCAAGAAAGTCAGAGCATCCGGCAACATTCCCGATGATGTTCGGATGCCCAGATCCACCGTGTATAAACTGCTGGCACGCCACGGGTTAACCCGAAAGATTACATCACCTGATAGAGACCATCGTCGCTTCGCCTACCTCAATGCCGGGGATTTGTTCATGAGTGATGTCATGTACGGTCCGGCGGTCAGGAAAAATGACGGCAGGAAACGAAAAACCTATCTCATCGCTTTTATTGATGATGCGACCCGGGTGATCCCCTATGCCGCTTTTGCCCATTCGGAAAATACCGCTGCCTTCATGGAGGTGTTGAAACAAGCCGTTTTAAGGCGAGGTATCCCCATGCGGCTTTTTGTGGATAACGGATCAGCTTTCCGGTCACAGCATTTATCCCTGGTCTGCGCAAAACTCGGCATAACCCTGATTCACGCCAGACCCTACCATGCAGCGGCCAAGGGAAAAATCGAGAGATGGTTCAGAACGGTACGATTGCAGTTTCTCCCGATGCTTTCGGAAAAACATATGTTGAATCTGAAAGCGATCAACAGAGCACTTTGGACCTATATCGAAACAGAGTACCACCGTTCGCCCCATCGGAGTCTCTGCGAAACGCCCCTTGATCGCTGGGCCAGAGTGGGTGAGAAGGTCCGATATCCCGAACCGGGCGATGACCTGGACGACCTTTTCCTTTTGATCAAACGCAAAGTGCAGAAAGACCGTACCGTAAGTCTGAACGGTATGGCCTATGAAATTGACGCTTCCCTGGTGGGAGAGACGTACACTCGCTACACCCTTCCGAG
>ADZZ01000573.1 GCA_000179315.1 delta proteobacterium NaphS2 | reverse complement strand
TGTGCCGATATGATCTGCTGTTGCTCGATGAACTGGGATACCTGACCCTGAAAAAGGAGCAAATGAACGCCTTTTTCAAACTCATGAAAGAGCGATATGAAGCCGGGCGGCCCACCATTATTACGACCAATCTCCAGCCTGAACAATGGTATTCCCTCCTTGAACCAAAGGACATGGTCGATGCTCTGCTGGATCGCCTCAACCATCGGTGCATCAATGTTCATATCGATGGGCCTTCTCTCAGAAAAACAGATGCCGGCTAATCCATTTTTCTAAGCCGATCTAAACCCTCTCAAACCTCATGATGCCACATGGCTTTCAATTATCTGTAAACCTATAAGAAAAAAACCCTTTTCAAGACCTCTTCTCAAAAAACACCGCCTCTCACATTCCAGTTTATTCTGCAGAAGCAACAGAACAACGCGCAATCACCGGTTCCGTTACGATTAGCAGAACTGGTTCTGTTTTCGTTAGCGGCCAAGTCAAAGAAAGTTCAGGAAATGGGTTTAATTTTTTGCTTGGCAAGAGAATAAGAATCTGCTATAAAATCCCCTTTATGGCCACCATTTGGCCACCAATGGGGAAACGGGGAAAATTTTGTTTGTAATTTAAGCTAGTTACAAGCGTAAAACGGTGTTCGAATCCTCGTCCCCCAGCCACATATCTGGTCCCATCGTCTAGCGGTCTAGGATATCGGCCTCTCACGCCGGAGACACGGGTTCGATTCCCGTTGGGACTACCATTTTTTGACAATTATTTGAGATATTTACTTAACCAATCTTAAATGTCCTATTGCCGCTTGGGAAGTTGACGGCTCCCCAGACGGCTTTTTCTTTTCATGGCGGACTCTGTTTTTTTCAATCCGCGCTGATTCTAATCCTACAACCTTGCTTTGACCCCGGGAGATTTTGGATAGGTCTTCAAGAGCCCCACGGGCATCTTCAAAGCCCAGTTTCTTCAAATACCGCTCGGTGGTGCTAGGGTTTTTATGGCGCAAGATAACCTGAATCGTCGCCACCTTATATCCCAGGTTATACAGGATTGTGGCAGATAGGTGCCTAATGGCGTGAAATCCAAACGGCTTTACACCAGCCCTGATGCAAAGCCGACGCATGAACTGTGAACGGTACAAAAAGGGCTGGCTCATACGACGTTTCCGCGTGCTCATGCGTGGGCTGCAAAAAGGACATTGATCAATGACGGCAGCAATGCTTTTCCTCTCCGGTGTACGTTATGGACAAACTCAAAAAAACTCAGATAAAGTGGTAAGTTTTCTTGAGACACGCCGCGATGTGGTCGCAGCCAAGATCGTAGAAGCGACCAAAAGCCCTCAATTGTATTGACATGAACTTCACAGAAGCCATCGCCGTCTTCATCTCTGGCATATTCTCCCTTACCATGACAAACAGTCTTATGGGTATAGCCCCAGTCAGTGAGATGATTGTAAATGCTGTACTCATCTGTATTCACCAAGGTTCCTGGTGTTATAACAGACCGCAAAATCGGTTCGATGGTTTTTTGTTTAACGTCTGGAAGCATAAAAATGGCGACATCCCCGGAACGTTCAATGATTCCGAGGACAGGAGGTTTTTCTTTTTCAAGAGTTCCTCGGCCCGGAGCACCCTTGAGCGCTCTGCACCGTGGTGCTCGCCCTTTCTGACGAACTTTTTCCGGATGCCCTTTATGCCCTGCAATTACGTATACTTCGTCGCACTCTACTACCCCACTGACTTTACATCCCGGCTTCCTTGCAGCGATTTCGCTCCGAAGCAAAATAGTCATCCTGTGGGCGACATCCGGATTAAGGTCCAGCTCCGCGGCGATTTGCCTGTTGGATAGGTTTAGTCCCATGAGGTATAACATGACGATCCATACTCTGATGGGATGGTGTTTTCTTGCCAGAATGGTACCCGTAAAATCGTTGAAACGGCAACCGCAGTTATTGCATTTATAGTTCCGACAAAGCGGAGCATTACGTTTGTG
>ADZZ01000574.1 GCA_000179315.1 delta proteobacterium NaphS2 | reverse complement strand
AGAGGCTTTTAACCATCATGTGAACACCTCCGGAACAGTTTGTGGATGATTGCCGTAGCCTCGGCGGGGAAAATCTTTCACAATAACACCCCATGAGCCGCAAAAACGGCATCTCGGACCCACGCCGGACCACCTGGAGGGCACCTTATCACCGGATGACGGGGGTGTTGAACCCTGATCATCCACGGTTTTTTTACTTTTTTTTATTCTTCGCCGACGTTCCGCCCTCCGATGRGCTTTGCGGCCTTTTTCTGTTTGCCGGTAACGGCGTTGTGCTTGTCGTCGCTGTTCCGTGCGGGCTTGTTCACGACATTGATCGCTACAGTACGCCTGGCCTCTGAAACAGCTCCGGCACACATGGAAAATGAATCCACAACTTTTACACTGGATTTTTTTTTAGAAGCCTTAAGGGCATGACGCCTTTGATCTTGAAAAGGATCAAAAGCAGACCTATGATGGGTATGCTTTATATTGTCCGGGGAAGACGGTCTGCTTCTGTTTTTCCCAAAAAAAGAGGCCCGAAGCGGCAACTTCGGGCCTTACCTTTTTTAATAAATCAGACCCCCCATCGCTCAGTGGGTCTATATTAACTCCCCAAAATCATACCCGAAAATGGAACCAAATGCAGATTTTCCACATAACTCCACGAAAGTAAACTGAATCTCTCTTCCGCTGTCTTTTTTTCGTTCAATATTTTCGCGTGTCTTGATCCCGTTCAAAACTGTCTCCCACAACAGAAACCCATCCGTGAACCAGTTTCGCTCAAGGGATCTAAGTCTCGGCAGACCACACAACTCCAATTGAGGTTTAAGTTCAAAGCCCCAATGGTTCAGTTTTCATTAGCAAGGCTGGTTCGGTAAGATAG
>ADZZ01000575.1 GCA_000179315.1 delta proteobacterium NaphS2 | reverse complement strand
TCTGATCGATTCATCCGGAAAACCGGTTGAGGAATACGATTCCATTCAAACAGGCCAAAAATACCGGTTGTTGTCGCAGGCGCGAGTCCAATTCGCATCTCAGGATGGTGAGAGAGCCTATGAAGCGGCGGGACCGGGCTATTTGTTTGTTGATTCGGAAGGCAAAGTACTGCTGAATGGAAGCATCATAACCCCAAAACCTTTGGAATCTTTACTTAAAGGCCTGACTGCGAATGTTTCTTCTGGGCAGGATCTAGCGGGATTGCCGTTTCGAGGGATTCTTGTGGTGCCGGATCATGAAAAGCGCTCCTTGGTTTATTGTGTGACGGGCCGTGCAGATGCTGACAATGAAAAAGCACTTGCACAGTTGCAGGAGTCAGCCCTTGAAAATGCCAAAGGCCAGGCGCTTAGCATGGCAATGAAGCATATCGAATCAAACAGACTTGTGAAAGACGGGATTCTGAAATACCGTTTTTTAGGTGCAGATTCTGATAGTGCTGTTTCAATTCTGGAACGTAAGGATCTTGGATTAGAAAACAATCGATACAGAATCTGGATCAAAGCAGAGATCCCCTATGTACTCAGCCCAGAGGGAGAGAAGCCGGCAAAGAAAAAAGAAATGTCTTCAAAAGCGCCGTTGACCGTTCGGGTATGGACTGCGCGGAAGCGTTATAGACAGGGAGATACAGTCAGTGTGTTCCTGATGGGAAACCGCGATTTCCATGCCAGGATTATGAACATTGACTCCAGTGGCAATATCACCCAGCTTCTACCCAACGATCATCGAAAGATTAGTCTTTTCAAGGGCGGTCATGTTTATAAAATCCCCGATAACGACGACCACTTCACCATAAAAGTGCGAGGTCCTTACGGTAAAGAGAAGGTTTTGGTCTATGCCAGCAATGTGCCGCTGGGGCAGTTGGTTACACAGTCGATAGGCCAAGGATTGCGACGTTTCAGCGGGACCCGATATCAACTGGGATTTCAGACTCGGGCGCTATACATAACGCCCCAGCAGGTTGATTCTAATGGTGGTGGTGAGTTTTATGAAGCGACGTGGGAACTTGAGACTAAGGGCCGTTAGTATAAAAAATGCGAATGAAGAACGAGATTAAGAGAGTATGGTCCATGATGAACATCTATTTTTCTAACTCCCGTCACCCACGACGATAAATGGCGCCCAGAAGAATGGATGGGCATAACTGGCTACCAGTTTTCCGGATTTCTCTTCTTTCAAAACCCCCCTTTCCATAATATTCAGAATCGATTTCTGCAGCGCTTTGGCTTTTGAAAGCGTGGCATCTTCTTTTTGAAAGCGGAAAAGGCCGGTGGTCAATTGCTTCGCGGAAACCGTTTCAACCGGCCACATAGTGACCAATAAGGCGCGTGATCCCGCATAAAAGAACGCCCGACCTAAACCCGATACCGCCTCGGTTCCCTTACCGCCTGCAGCGCCCGAATTGCAGGCAGAAAGTACGACCCAGTCCGCGTTCATCTTCAGCTTCAGTATCTCACCCATGGTGAGCAATCCATCTTCACTGTCTTTAGCGACATCAGGAGAACAGAGAGCCAGGGCTGGTTGATCCAGCCCGTCCAGGTCTCCCGGGATAAGCCCGTGAGTTGCAAAATCAATGACTTTTCGATCCGACATATCCATTGTTTTCACCTGTCGTTCCGTGGCTTCCGCTCTCAAGAATACATCTGTTTTCGGGTCTGCCCCAAAGACTTCAGCGATGGCTTCAATCTCCTCCGCTGTGTCCGGCAGGCGACTCAACATGCTTATGTTGCTGGAAATCAGCTTCTCATCGTCCAGGGTATCCATACCGGTTGCCACAAGGGCTCTTACCCATCTCTGGGAAATCAAATCGCTAGAAGTCTCTCTTTTTCGCTCCTTCTCATCCGCCTGTGCCTGTTCCATCTGTTCTGTGTTGAAATAGGGATCGCCGAATCCCAGGAAGGCTTTACGGGTCTCGTCTCCTTTAGGAAGATTGCGCAGTGTAATCAGTGATGAAACTGAAGGGAGTCTTGTGAGGGAACACTTCTTGATGAGCCACGGTATGTCACGGTAGCTCTCGAACAGCAGCTCTTCCCCTTTTTCCAGGTTAACCCGCTGGGTGGGGAAAACCGAGAAAGGGATCTGACTCAAGGGGCCGGAAGTTACAACGATCAGGTCGTCCGCGTCTTTCCATCCGGCGTTCACCGGTTCAAGCAAGGCAGCATAAAGGTCATAGGCCAGATCGAGATTGAAAGCCGGAATATTCCCAAAGGTCTCCGGAACGGGTGCAAGGGTTCGGCGCAGTTGGAGTGCTTTATCCTGGAGTTCATCTTTTCCTAACAGCACCACGGCAAAAGCAACCTCGCCCTCTTTAGGAATGCCCCACGCATAAGTTCTGTTGTTAGCAGAGTAAAGCACAATCATGGCTTCTTTGGGTCTTAGATTGGCCTGGATTGCTTGAAAATCAGGAGTTTTCGGATTTACGAAATCAGCATACTGAGGTGGACCCCATGTCAAGACCGATTTTCGAGAAATTTAAGCTACCAAAATATTCCTGATATCCTTATCTGATCTGTTCGAATTTTGAGTTTCTATGCTAAACATCCAGAAGAATGATTTTGCCATTTATCCATATTTTGGTACTCTGGTCCCACCTGCTCGGAGGATATGGCAACTGCTGGGAAGCAACCAGAGCGCCGAAGCAGGTGACGTAAGCATGGGGCCGGACTCGATAGTGCGGCCCTTTTTTCATGTCCTTTATATGCTTATGTCGATAATGCGTTAAATCCCGGGGGTTTGGGGGCTGGCCCCCATTTGAATTAGTCAAGCATTCCTTTTCCTTCACAAAAATGTACTTCTGCTGGTGTAAGATAATCCAGTGCTTGATGTAACCGTTTGTTATTGTAAAATAAAAAGTAGCTTTTCAGAGATTGAAAGGCTTCTCTGATCGTTCGATACGCTTTGATGTATACCTCTTCGTATTTTACGGTTCTCCACAACCTTTCAACGAAAATATTGTCCAAAGCTCTTCCTTTTGAATCCATACTGATTTTGATGCCACGTTCCTTTAGAGGAGCCAGGAATTGTGAGGATGTATACTGGCTTCCCTGATCCGTGTTGAAAATCTCAGGTTTTGAAAATGCCAGGGCCTCCTGAGGGCCTCCACGCA
>ADZZ01000576.1 GCA_000179315.1 delta proteobacterium NaphS2 | reverse complement strand
TTCATTATCGATTTGGACAATTTCGCCACTGACGATTTTACCTTCTTGAATACTCTTCAGACTTTCTTCAAACATCTCCATAAAAGACTGATCGTCACCCATTCCAGATCCGCTTTCATCGAAATCATCCGAAGATTCGCCTGTGAAACCATTGGGATCGTCCCACATGGCAGCATTTGTGTTTTCGGTTTGTGAAAATCCACTTTCGGACATTTCGTCTGTTCCTTTATTCATCAACTTGCTTCCCCCGGTTTAATTAAAGTTCTTGATTCTCATTATTAATGATCAATCAAAAAACAAGGGGCACCCCGTGTCAACGCACCAAGACGCCCCTGCCAAATACAAAAAATCCAATTTTAAAGGTTTCAACCCGATATAACCAGCTTTTCTCGGACCCTCGGTTATCTTCTTTGACTTCAAAATACTCTCAGCCACCTTCATCAGGGTGTTTGATGCCAGGTGGGAAGGATGGTGAATGCGTCCAAAAAACTTTATACCCTAACCAGAAAAAAATATATTTATACATTCAAAAGCAAATGTCAATGAAAAAGCGATAAATCCAACAAAAAACACGTTACTTCAGGACCACACATCACTTTAAGGCAACGCATCCGATCAATCCGACCCTTTTAACCTTGCGGAACAAATGGAGATGGTTATTGTGGTACGGATACCTTGTGAGCCCAATACACTATCAAATGCAAACTGTAAAGTTCTATCTAAAAACGAAATGCCGAATAAACATCACACCTTTTTTGCCACCTGCCCCAAAGGGATCGAAGCGCTGCTCTATCGGGAAATCCTTTCATTGGATAATTCCGTTTTAAAACAGACGCGGTCCGGGGTCTCTTTCAAAGGAACCCTTCAGTCGGCGTACAAGGTTTGCCTGTGGTCGCGTCTGGCAAATCGCGTCCTGCTTCCCCTGGCCCGCTTTGAGGCCGAAACACCGGATCGGCTCTATCGCATGGTTGTTGAGCGGATAAAATGGGAAGAGCACATGAGTCCCGAAGAAAAAATTGCCGTCGATTTCACGGCGGATCATCGAAACACCTTTCATTCCCACTATGCCGCGCTGCGTGTGAAGGACGCTGTGGCGGACCGGTTTCGCGAAAGGACAGGAAATCGTCCATCCGTTAACACGGAAAACCCCGACATTCGCATCAATGTTCACATGAAAAAGGACCTGGCCCAGGTCTCCCTCGACCTGGGCGGGGAAAGTCTGCACAGACGTTCATATCGGACTGAGGGGGGTGTAGCGCCGCTCAAAGAAAACCTGGCAGCCGCCCTTTTGCTACGTGCACACTGGCCTCAACTGGCCAGAAAAGGCGCCCCTTTGGTGGATCCCCTGTGCGGAAGTGGAACGCTTTTAATTGAGGGTGCATTCATGGCCATGGACAGGGCACCCGGACTTTCAAGAAAATCTTTCGGCTTTTCAAAATGGAAACAGCACGACCCGGCCCTATGGCAGCGCCTGCTGAAAGAAGCGGAAGCAAGGTTCGAGAAAGGGATGCAAAAGGTCTCCCTGGGATTTTTTGGTTTTGACCGGGATACTAAAATCATCGCACAGGCCAGGAGCAACGCGGTCCGCGCCGGAATCGGAGACATGGTTTCGTTCCGGGTGCAGGATATC
>ADZZ01000577.1 GCA_000179315.1 delta proteobacterium NaphS2 | reverse complement strand
TTCAGGATATATCGCCTGGCCCGGACCATATGGGAAACATCGGGAGAGTCCCCCCAATTGTTTCAGCGCAAAATAGGACTTGACGGACGCACTGATATTGGCCTCGCCCTCATGATAGAGCGGCCATCCGCCGTTTTCGAGCTGTCGGTTCCGCAGGTAAGCGGCAATCCGTCTCTTGAGATCTTCCGGGATCTCATGCCCCAGAAATCGCTGAAGGAGAATATATTCCGACGGGATAGTCGTATCCGCTTCGAGATCAAAGACCCAATATCCTTTTTCGTTCTGGATTTTTAAAAAACGATCCTTGGCTTTTCTGATGGCTTCATTCAAACGTTCAACGGCAAAAAGCGGCGTAACAGGAAGATCAGCGTCTTTCTCTTCAAAACGGGTCAACCGGAATTTTGAGGGATAACCGCTCCAGTTTTTGGACTTAGCGAAGACTCTCAGGGCCGTACGAATACGCTGCTTCATTATAGATTTGTAACCCTCCAGAAAATGTTTATAGTGGACCTATATATGAGTATTCCCTAAAATTCAAGTAAAATCGATATATTCTACTTTTATTTAGGCCTATTGCTAACTCCCTTGATTTCATATTGATTCGCGCATTCTTCCCATACGCATCTATCTGATCTTCCTTTATCTTACAAAAAAGCCCTTTCTCCAATAATTTTCAAATTAGCGTGCAAAAATATCCCTATCAGGTTATAATCATGCGTAGCATCGAGCGATATTATGTTTAAATTCCCTTTTATTCCAGTGAGTTATCATTTATTTGGCTGGAAACACCCACGAAGGAGCGCCTTTTAGCA
>ADZZ01000578.1 GCA_000179315.1 delta proteobacterium NaphS2 | reverse complement strand
GGGTACTGAACAAAACCTGGGAAGACATCCCCTTAATCAAACCGCCAAGAACATCCAGGATCCCGGATATTCTATCCATTGAGCAGCTCAACCGGCTGTTCGCCGAAACCAACAAGTTGAGCTACAAAGTCTTTTTCTTTACCACCTACAGCATGGGGCTGCGCCTTGGCGAAGGAATCAGGCTGACTGTCGGTGATATCGACTCCGTCAATATGCGAGTTCATATTCGCGACGCCAAGGGCAACAAAGACCGGCTGGTGCCGCTGCCTGAAAATACTCTGCGCGTGCTGAGAAATTTCTGGCAGGTTCACAAACATCCCCATTTCCTTTTTCCAAGCCGGAAAAGAGGTCTGAATAATGCCCACCTGGTTCAGCAGCCACTGGACAGAGGCGGCATCCAGACCGCCATGAAAGCCGTTGTCAGACAACTCGGCATAAAAAAAAATTTCATGCCATTCCCTGCGGCACAGCTATGCAACGCATATGCTGGAAGCAGGCGTTGATCTCATTGAATTACAACAGATCCTGGGCCATGTCAGTGTCCTGACCACCACCAGATACACCCATCTGACTTCCAATACCGGAAACAATGCCAGCCAGGCCGTCAATACGCTGGCCAACACCTTTGATATAACATGGGGAGGGGTCAAATGATTCTGCTCTCCTCGATTATCAATGAATTCAGGGACCGCTTTTTGGACCGATACGAGAATTCCGTCCTGCCAAGCCATACAAAGGCTCTGCAGACCATGGCACAATGCAGACAAGAATATGGCCCGCACATGCTGGCGAAATGTACGGATCACAACTGCGGAAAACAGGTCTATATTCCACATTCCTGTGGCCACAGGAACTGTCCCCATTGCCAGAACCATGAAAACCGGCAGTGGATCGAGAATCAGTTGAGCAAGCGCTTACCGGCTCATACTATCTGATCACCTTCACCCTCCCCAAACAGCTCAGGATCTTGCCTGG
>ADZZ01000579.1 GCA_000179315.1 delta proteobacterium NaphS2 | reverse complement strand
CATGACCCAAAGCCATTGCAGTTTTTCTTTCAAGCGGTGAGACGTTTCGTCAATATAGTTGACAGAGGCATCTCTTGCCTCCTTACCGATGCTCTCATAATGGGGCTTGATGGCTTCGGATGCACGGTCAATGACTTTCTGGATGGCTCCCAGACTGATATGAAATCCCAGAACCGAAGAACAGTAATCCTGAATGATTGTGCGACTGTCCCCCATGTTACCGGCCATTTGGGCGATCATTGCAGAGAGCCTTGGACCGAAACCCGTTCGATGTTCATTCGGAACCACCGCTTTGTTGATCTTTCCGCAGCAGGGGCATTCCCCCTTATGAAGGATGAAATGCGTGACCTCCATTTTGATCTCGGGCAGTTCAATGACTTGATGGGTGTAGTAAGGGTTCGTGTTATCAAAATGGCTGTTTCCGCATATGCACGCTTCAGGAACGATATTGTTCACTTCGGTGGGCTCAAGCATCTTTTGCCGAAAGCCCTTTCTTCGTTTCTTCTTTTTGGATTTATTCTTTTTCTGCTTCTTCGGCCTTTCCTCAAAAGGATTGTCTGAAGAAGGCGGTTTGCTTGAATTACTGGAATTCTTGTTCAGCCTTTTTTCAAGTTCTTCGATCCGTTTTTCAAGTGTGATATGTGAGGAAACCAAATGAAGCAGAAATTGTTGAACAGTTGCAGGGGTATTTGCCCAATCCTCTTCCGAGAAGGGAAACCGCGGTTTTTCTTTGGGTTGTGTCGGGCTGTCTTCTTTTCGATCGGGCATCGCGTGGCCTGTTCAATGGGCTCTTTCCCATTAAGCAGTACACGATTTTACTAACCGAGTCCAGCAGAAAAGCACTGGGCAGATTTTTTTGTTGTTTCGCCCCGTGATCGGTTGCGAAGCCATTGTAGGGGTCAGTTATACAGTTGATCCCAAGGTACGAACACCTCGTGAAGTTGCCGAAAATCTCGTTTATCCGGAAAAAAGCAAAGAAGAAATAGATACCCCGAATAAACAAGATGTTAAGGCATCTCCCATACGCGCATCAAATCCTCGTCGAATAGCCAGTTTGGAACGATCCAAGAAAGACGTCATGATGGAAATTTTAAAGGATGCTAAAGTCAGGAACCCCGATAACCGAAAATCTCTTGTAGCGGTCATGGATGGTGCACTGTGCCTATGGTCTCTATTGAGCACCGTGTTGGCTGGTGTGAAATGGGTGGGTATTTTGGACATTATACATGTCGTAGAATACCTTTGGAAAGTGGCCAATTCCTTGTATGGTGAAAACACCCGCGAAGGGAAAAAATGGGTATATGACCATCTGATGGCAATTTTGCAGGGCCATGTTGGAAGAGTTATTGGAGGCATGAAACAGATTTTGAACAAAAGAAAAAAGTTGTGCGGCCGGGCAAGGTCGCATATTTTAGCGGGTGTGAATCCCGCCCCGGAAGGCTGGCCAGCCACTGGGTAGTGAGTCCTTGGATCGACGGGAGTAATCCCCGAGATTAAGCGTAGGACAGCGAGACGATAGGCCGTAAGCCATAAGGTTGAAGGGATTGAGCCTCGAAAGGATTAGTTGAGAGGGACGACGTTTTAACTTTGACGGAAGTCAAAATGACCATTGGCGAATGGCAAGTCAATGGCGCCTCTCCGGGGTCTGAGACCATGGCATGTCGGACATTGCGAATATGCGGCAACCCGGGAGGTTCTCTGCGCTCTTGCTTAAAAGCGAGTATGCCGGCCAACCGATAATAAAGGGAGAATGGCAAACGGGGCAGGGGAAGTCGGATGGCGTCGTAGTACCTGAGAAGGCGGGTAACTCCGCTGGAGGAAAGGACGTCACATGAGTAACAGTGTTGCGAGGACACATCATCTATGCTCAGAAATAGAGAAATGGTGGAAACGAAATTACAACGCATAGCGGAGAAGGCCCGCAAAGAAGATGAATGCCGATTCACCAGTCTGTTTCATCTGATGAACGAGGAGATGTTGCGGGAATGTTTCCAGGAGCTGCGCAAAGACGCAGCATCTGGCATTGATAAGGTTACCAAGAAGGAATATGGGGAAAAACTTGGCGAGAACCTAAACGCTCTGGTCGGAAAATTGCATCGGATGGCGTATATTCCATTGCCGGTGCGCAGGGTGTACATTCCTAAACCGGGGAGTAGCAAGAAACGA
>ADZZ01000580.1 GCA_000179315.1 delta proteobacterium NaphS2 | reverse complement strand
AAGAACCTTGAAGGGGGCGAAATGCCTCTCGGGAAATCTCTGGAAGTCTTTGAGGAAGGCATGCAATTGGCCGGCTATTGTTCCGGTGAACTTGAGGCCGCGGACAAAAAGGTGTCGCTGCTGGTTCGGGAAAGTTCGGGAAAGTACAAGGAGACGCCTTTCAGACCGGAAGAAGACAAAAATGGTGACGCCGATGGACTTTGATTTAAAGGTCTACCTTGAAGAAAAACGTGTCCAGGTGGATGCCGCTCTTGATGAATACTTTCCCAAAGGGGATGGCCTTACAACAGCGTTGATCAAGGCCATGCGATACAGCCTTTTCGCCGGAGGAAAGCGTTTGCGCCCGATCCTCTGTATTGCCGGCGCTGAAGCTGTGGGTGGTGTTGGGCAGCGGGTGCTTCCCGTGGCTTGCGCGGTGGAGTTGATCCATACCTATTCCTTGATCCATGATGATCTGCCTGTGATGGATGATGATGACTTAAGGCGTGGGAAACCAACCAATCACAAAGTCTTCGGGGAGGCCATTGCCCTTCTGGCGGGGGACGGTCTTCTTACCGAAGCGTTCAGTCTCATGACCTCACCCAAGGCGACCGAAAACATCGAACCCCCCGGTTTGCTGGAAGTGATTCAAATCATTGCGGTGGCCGCGGGCTGTGAAGGGATGGTTGGCGGGCAGGTGGTGGACATACTGTGGGAAGGGAAAAATGCGGAATTTGAAACGGTAAAATTTCTTCACACCCATAAAACAGGCGCGATGATCAGGGCTTCCGTGATGTCCGGCGCCATTGCAGCCGGGGCTCGGGAGTCAGTTGTTCAGCACTTTTCGTCATACGGCCATAAGATCGGCTTGGCATTTCAGATTTCCGATGACATTCTGGATGTGGAAGGGGACAGTGAAATCATGGGAAAGATGGCGGGGGCAGATGAAGGAAAAGGAAAAACCACCTATCCGTCTGTTCTTGGAATGGATGAATCCAAGAAAATCCAAGAGGCCCTGGTTCGAGATGCCGTGCAGGATTTAGAAGTATTCGGTGACGCAGCAGAACCACTTCGAAAAATTGCCTATTATATCATCGAGAGAAAAAAATGAGCGAAAGCGGATCGCAAGCGAGGTTATTGGACAGCATTGAGAGTCCGGCGGATATAAAAGGCCTTTCTTTGAGTCAACTACAGGATTTAGCAGAACAAATCCGCTGGAAAATTATTGAGACCACCTCAAAAACGGGCGGCCATCTGGCACCGAATCTGGGGACGGTCGAATTATCCATTGCCCTGCACTATGTTTTTGATACCCCCGAAGACAAAATCATATGGGATGTGGGGCACCAGGCCTATACCCATAAACTCCTTACAGGGCGACGGAACCAGTTTCATACCCTTAGAACCTACCAGGGCATCAGCGGCTTTCCCAAGCGTTCGGAAAGCCCCTATGACGCCTTTGACACGGGGCACAGCAGCACCTCCATTTCCGCAGGTCTTGGCATTTCCACGGCCAAATGTCTCAAGGGAGAGAAACACAAGGTCATTTCAGTGATCGGAGATGGTTCCATGACCGGGGGAATGGCTTTTGAAGGTCTCAACCAGGCGGGGCACACGGAAAAGGATCTGATTGTCGTACTAAATGACAATGCCATGTCCATTGCACCCAATGTGGGGGCTTTTTCCTCATTTTTAAGCCGCAAGATGACCGGAAAACGATTTGTGAATTTCAAAAAGGACCTGGAAAATTTCATAAAATCTCTGCCCGGCGTTGGGGAAAACATTCTGAATTTTGCGCGTAAAAGCGAGGACTCTTTTCTTGCCTTTTTTACACCGGGGATGATGTTTGAGGCGTTCAAATTTAAATATGTTGGCCCTATTCAAGGGCATCGGCTGGATC
This sequence comes from delta proteobacterium NaphS2, assembly GCA_000179315.1. Lineage (GTDB taxonomy): Bacteria > Desulfobacterota > DSM-4660 > Desulfatiglandales > Desulfatiglandaceae > NaphS2. The sequence goes on along the minus strand of ADZZ01000580.1, from coordinate 57,439 downwards.
GCCTAATTGAGACTTTCCGCAATAGCGAGCACCTGGAAGGGCCGGTTTTGATTCATGTGCTCACCCTGAAGGGCAAAGGGTATGAGTTTGCCGAAAAAGATCCGGCTTATTTTCACGGGGTGGGCTCTTTTGATGTTCGGACCGGGGTTCCTCCGGAAAAAAAACCGGAAAAGCCGGTTCCTTCTTATACCAGTGTTTTCGGCAAGACCATGATGGATCTGGCAGCCAAGAATGATCGCTTGTTTGCCATCACCGCAGCCATGCCCGAAGGGACAGGATTAACGTCGTTTTCAAAGGAATTTCCGAAAAGATTCCTGGATGTGGGCATTGCGGAACAGCATGCCGTTACATTTGCCGCAGGACTGGCAACAGAAGGGTTTCATCCGGTTGTGGCCATTTACTCCACCTTTTTACAGAGGGCCTTTGACCAGGTCATTCACGATGTTTGCCTTCCAAATCTGCCGGTGGTCTTCGCATTGGATCGCGGAGGGCTTGTGGGGGAGGATGGACCGACCCATCATGGGCAATTTGATGTATCCTATCTGCGAAGTTTGCCCAACATGACCATCATGGCGCCCAAAGATGAAAATGAATTGAGACATATGCTCTTTACGGCGCTTAATCACAATGGGCCTGTAGCCATTCGATATCCTCGAGGCAATGGTCTGGGTGTGCCCATGGATAAAGCGTACCGGTTGCTTCCCATGGGTGAAATTGAAATTTTGAAAGAGGGAAAAGATCTGCAGGTGCTGGCATTGGGCAGTATGGTCCACCCATCCCTTGAAGCGGCCCGTATTCTGGAAGGCGAGGGGATTTCAGCGGGGATTCTGAATTGCCGGTTCGCAAAACCCATGGACAGGAGACTTGCCGATATTGCGGCCGTTTCGGGCCGGCTTCTGGTGGTGGAGGAAAACGTCAGAATGGGTGGCCTTGGCAGTGGTGTCCTGGAGCTTTTTAATGATATGGACGTTCGGGGCATCCGCGTCAAAAGGATGGGGCTTCCCGATCTTTTTGTAGAACAGGGTCCGTCGGGCCTGCTCCGAAAAAATCTGGGCCTTGATGCGGAAGGTATCGCAAAGGAGGCCAGAGATCTCTGCCAAAAGACCTGAAGCCCGCAAGTTGCGACTGGACAAACTGGTGTTTCAAAAATGCCTGGCCGAGAGCCGCGAAAAGGCCAGGGCCATGATTATGGCGGGTCTTGTCTATGTGGATGACAGGAAAGTGGTTAAGGCTGGCCATCTTTTTTCCGAATCCGCAGCCATTCGCCTAAAAGAGCCGGAACTCCCTTTTGTCAGCAGGGGTGGTCTGAAACTTGAGGGGGCCATCAAACATTTTCAGGTGACCGTTGAATCCCTCGTTTTGCTGGATGTTGGAGCATCCACCGGTGGCTTTACCGATTGCCTGTTGAAACGGGGGGCCGAAAGAATTATTGCCATTGATGTGGGCTACGGGCAGTTTGCCTGGAAGCTTCGGCAGGATCCCCGTGTCACGCTCTTGGAAAAAACCAACATCCGATACGTTACCCCTGACACACTTGATGCCCCGGCGCAGGGGGCGGTGATCGATGTTTCCTTTATTTCCCTCAAACTGGTTATTCCCCCTGTATCGCGTCTGTTAACGGATCATGCTTTTATCTTGGCTTTGATCAAACCACAGTTTGAAGCAGGAAAAGGAAATGTTGGAAAAGGCGGCGTGGTGCGGGACCCTGCCGTTCACCAATCGGTCATTGCCGAGTTAACGAGTTTCTGCCAGACATCTGAGTGGTCGGTTCAAGGTGTTGTGCCCTCCGGCTTGTTGGGTCCTAAAGGCAATCGTGAATTTTTTATCTATTTAACACGGTAACGCGAAAGTGCCACCATTGGTGGCATCGACAATCGATTATTTTGTGTTGCCGTGAATCAGGGAGAGCGGAAAGAGAATGCAGGGTGTTGACCGATTACTTGAAATTATTCAGCAAGTGGCTTCCGGGGAGTATTCAAATGACATTATGGCATTGACCCGCGAGGATCAGCCGGAAGCGGTAAGAACCATTGCGGAAGCCATGGGGTTAATGATGGTCAAGGTGGAAGCAAGGGAGTACCGGTTGGAACTGATGGTCAACGAGCTGGAAGCACTGAATGAAAAGATCAAACAGAATGCCATTAGTGTGGTTTCGGCAATGGCCCATGCATTGGCGGCCCGTGATACCTATACGGAGGGGCATACCGCACGGGTGGCGGATTGGGCCTGCAAAATAGCCCGCCAAATGGGGTTGTCGGAGGAGGACGTGGAATTCATTCGTTTGGGAGGAATTCTTCACGATATCGGCAAGATAGGTTTTCCGGACCGGCTTTTTCAGCCCCATGGGGAGAAAAACCCGTCGGACCTGGTCAAACAGATCACCCGGCACCCCGCCACCGGGGTAAAAATCCTTCAGGATCTGGACTTCCTAGGGCCGGTATTGGAATATGTTCACTGTCACCATGAACGACCCGACGGAAAAGGTTATCCGCGCCATCTTAAGGCCGAAGAAATCCCCTTGGGCGCCAGCATCCTGGCCGTGGCAGATGCATTTGACGCCATGACGACCGATCGACCCTATCAAAAAGGGAAGCGGCCCGAAGCCGCACTCGATATTTTGAAAAAGAGCGCCGGGAAGCAATGGGATACGGACTGTGTTTCGGCCTTTGAATCGGTCTTAAAAAACCAAGACAATCAAATTCAAAAAGCGGCTGAACGCGAAAATGTCTAATGGCTACCCCGTTTTGACGCCTTGATGGGATTGATTTTGGCAGCGCCTTTTGTGGTTTCCGCTACAAGGTGGGTTGCCATGGTGCAATTCCCGATACGCCATTTGGCGGCAGGATCCGGAAAAACCATGCAGTATTCCCCATCGGTATATTTTACCATTCTTTGGCAGCCGACACATTGTTCGACAATCTTGTGACATGTGCCGCCGTTAAAACCACACCCTTTTTTGGTCATGAAAGAACATTCCTGACCGTCTTTTACCGTTGTGCAAACCATTTTAATCACATCCTTTCATATATTTTTCTAAACCGTGAATTATGCTTTTTATGGGCAGAATTGTCAACAAAAATAGATATGAAAATGACGAATTTAAGAAAAAAACCGACGGCAACCATGGCGCGTTGACATTTTCATGCACCCCGTTTTGCAATTCTCTATGCTTTTTCTTTCGCCTGAGATATGCGGAGTCCCAGTTCCTTCAGCTGATCCGGGTCTACCGGGGAAGGCGCATCCGTGAGGGGACATGTGCCGCTTGTGGTTTTGGGAAACGCAATGATTTCCCGAATGGAACGGACCCCGGTCATGATCGCAACAAGACGGTCAAATCCCAATGCCATGCCGCCGTGGGGGGGAGCACCGTGTTTCAACGCATCGATCAAAAATCCGAATTTTGAACGAGCCTCCCTTGCTGGAATACCCAGTGCGTCAAAAACCATTTCCTGGGTTTTTGCATCGTGAATTCGAATGCTACCGCCACCGATTTCGGACCCGTTTAAGACCAGATCGTATGCCCTGGCCCTGACTTTACCGGGATTTTCCTTCAAAAAACCAATATCTTGCGCCACCGGAGCCGTGAACGGATGATGGACCGCCACGAAACGGTCACTCTCATCATCGTATTCCAGCAACGGGAAATCGGTTATCCAAACAAAAGAAAACCGGTCCTTGTTGATCAGTTCCTCACGATGCGCCATTTCAAGGCGAAGCGCCCCCACCGCAGCATTGGCAATCCGGGGCTGGTCCGCAACCATCAAGATCAGGTCCCCCGGCGCAGCATCCAAACGTGTGTTGATAGCGCTCTTGGCTTCATCATCAAAAAATTTCCCAATGGGTGACTGCCATGTATTTTCAGATACTTTGATCCATGCCAGACCCTTGGCCCCGCTGGCCGTTGCAACCAGGGATATATCGTCCAATGCCTTTCTGGAATAAGTGTTTGCCGCCTGTTTCACACAAATGGCTTTTACCATACCGCCGGCGGCAACCACCCCTTTAAAGACCTTGAAATCGGAATTTTCAGCGATATCGCTGATGTTTTTAAGTTCCATGTCAAAGCGCAGGTCCGGCCGATCCGTTCCGAATCGGTCCATGGCCTCCTGGTAAGTCAGATGGGGAATGGGTGAAGAAAGTTCAATGTCCATGATGGTGGTGAAGAGCTCACCCATCATACCTTCAAAAATATCCATGACGTCTTTTTCATCGACAAATGCCATCTCCAGATCCACCTGGGTGAACTCGGGTTGGCGATCCGCTCTGAGATCTTCATCTCTGAAACATCTGACCACCTGATAGTACCGATCAAAACCGGACATCATCAGAAGCTGCTTAAAAAGCTGAGGAGATTGCGGCAGGGCATAAAACATCCCCGTGTTTACGCGGCTGGGCACCAAATAATCCCTTGCACCTTCAGGCGTGCTTTTGGTGAGAAAAGGCGTTTCAACTTCAATAAAACCGCGTTCATTGAGATATGTTCTGATGCGGGAAGCGATGGCATGCCGTTTCTTGAAATTATTAAAGATTTGAGGCCTGCGAAGTTCCAGGTAGCGGTATTTCAAGCGAAGGTTTTCAGATGCATCCACTGCACCATCCACCTGGAAGGGTGGCGTTTCAGTGACGTTGAGGATTTTCACTTCATCCGCCCTGATCTCTATTTGTCCGGTGCCAAGATCGCGGTTTTCCTGGCCCTCAAGCCTGGCAACCACCGTGCCCTTGACGGCCAGAACCCATTCATTTCTCAGCACATGGGCTTTTTCATGGGCCGCGGCGTTGACCTGCGGGTCGAAAACAACTTGGGTGATGCCCTCTCTGTCCCGCAGATCAATGAAAATAAGGTTTCCGAGGTCGCGTCTTCTGTTTACCCATCCCATCAAGATGATTTCCCGGTCTATATCTTGTTGTCTCAGGCTGCCGCAGTCGTGGGACCGTTTCCAGTCTCCGAGGGGATCAATATTTGTCAGGCCCTGTTCCTTATTCATTTTTAAAGCATTTCCTTTAAAGTCGATATAAGCGTTTCGAAATCGATATCCATTTGTTCCCTGGTTTCCATGTTCCGTAAAATGGCTTTTTTTGCCGCCACCTCATCGTCTCCGACAATCAGCACGTTTCGGGCGCCCAACCGGCCGGCCTTTTTCATCTGGGATTTAAGGCCTTTTCCACCATAATCCAGTTCCACCCAGATACCCTGTTTCCTCAACGCCGTTGTCCATTGGAAGGTTAATAGTCGAACTTTACTGCCAAGCGCTGCGATAAAAAGTTCCGGCCTCCGGGGTTCCAGCGATTCTGATGCTTCCAGTAATGCAACGACTCTTTCGACGCCCACGGCAAAGCCGATGGCGGGGTGGTCGGGGCCGCCAAGGGTTTTGACCAGCCCGTCGTAACGGCCGCCGCCGGCAACGGCATTCTGAGCGCCCAAATGTTCGGTCTGAATTTCAAAGGTGGTTCGGTTGTAGTAGTCGAGTCCCCTGACAAGCAGGTCGTTCATTTCAAAGGAAATATTCAGCCCATCCAGGTGTGCCTTCAGGGAATCAAAATGGTCCCGGCAGTTTCCGCAGAGGAAAGCGGGAATGGTGGGTGCGTTTTGAACAATGGATTTACAGGTCTCTACCTTGCAGTCAAACACCCGAAGAGGGTTTATTTGCGCTCTGATTTGGCAATCTGGGCAAAGGTCGCTTGCCCGATCGGCCAGGTAGACCTTCAGATGGTCCTTGAACTCCGGCTGGCAATCGGGGCATCCGAGGGAATTGATGTGCAGGGTCAATTCACGCAGGCCAATGGCCTCAAAGAAGTGCATGGCGAGACTGATCATTTCCGCATCGCTTATGGGTCCCGGATCGCCGAAAAATTCAACATCTATTTGATGAAACTGTCGAAACCGTCCTTTCTGCGGTCTTTCATGTCTGAACATGGGCCCTATGGCGTAAAGTTTCTGGATGGGGTAATTCTGATACAAACGATGCTGAACATAGGCCCGCACCACGGACGCGGTGGCTTCCGGCCGCATGGTGAGTCCCCGTCCTTTGACATCTTCAAAAGAGTACATCTCCTTTGAAACGATATCGGTTTCCTGACCGATACCGCGACTGAACAGCGCCGTATTTTCGAGGACAGGGGTTCTGATTTCCTGGTATCCAAATGCGGACAACAGATGCCGTGCCTTGGTTTCTATTTCCTGCCATCGGGCTGATTCTTCAGGTAGGATGTCTTTAAAACCCTTTAATGAGGTAAATTCCAATTTGCCCAAATACTCCCTTTTGCGGATAGACGTTTCCGCCTTGTTTATTCGATTGTAATTTTCTTGGCCACTTTTCTTTTGTCCGGGTTGCTCTTTTTTTCAAGGGTATCGATTTTTGAATCCAATACGGTTTTGATGGCCCTAAGAAATTCGAGGCGTGATCGGTTCAGGTGCTCCCAAACTTCGGGTGCATTTTTACACAAACCTTCAAGATCCTGAAAAAACTGACCCAAAGGGCAAAATGCCTTGGTGCTGTGGGCGTTGTTTTTCTTTTCGGCCATGACAAACCCCTCCGTCATTCATCAAAATCAATCAACAAATATTGTCCTTTAAGGGTGGCTTTGAGCGAGTCAAGTGCTGCAACCTGTCGGGGCAGCAGGACGCTCCGTTTGAAGCCGCCGATACGAACGATCAGTTCATCAGCGATTTTGTGCATTGCCACGTCCCGTTTATCAATAAAAGGCAGTTTCATCCTTAATTGGTACTTCCCATCAATTTTTTCGAATTCATAAGGCGTTCCATCAAAAAACCGATCCAGGGGATTTCGCTTGCCGTAAATCCGGTCTCCCAGGGTTTTAAGGTTGTCAAAACCCAATATTTCGCCTTTGAACAAATTCACCGGCAAAAGGGGTACCGGTTGAAAATAGGCTTCCGCCTCCTTGACATATCTTTTCTGGCTTTTCTGCCAGTTTTGAAAATAGGGTTCGGTCAGTGCATCGGGCAACATGCGGTTCATGATGATGGCATCGATGTGCATTTTGTACAGGGAAAAGTACATGAACGCCCGCTGGGTTTCTTTTAGTACGATTTTTTCAGGATTGGTGACCAGACGCACCGTGGTTTTTTCAGGATCGGTGAGCAACGCATCCACACCGCGCAGTTTCTCAAATAATCGTTCAATGGCATCAAAATACGCATCGCCGGGCAACGGAACATCATAGAACCGTTTGGCCACGGGGCGGGCATATTTGACAATGGTTTTTTCAATCTTGAAAAGCTTGTTGATGTACCATTCAAGCGTGGTGGGGATGCTGATAAACCTTAGGGACTCACCCGTTGGAGCACAGTCCAGCAGCACCACGTCAAAACGGTTGTTTCTGGCATAGCGATTGATGTGCAGAAGCAAACTGACTTCTTCCATCCCCGGTAAAACAGCCAGTTCTTCGGCAAGGATCTCATCGAGTCCGCTGGTATTCAAAAGGGTTGAAAGGTATTTGTGGATATCACCCCAATTCTTCTCAATCTCTTCCTGAATGTCCAGTTCCTGGATCCAAAGGTTTTCTCCGACCTGGGCAGGCTGTCCCTTGCTTTGGTTGATGAGGGCCTTTTCCGTATCAAATATGTCCGACAGGCTGTGGGCCACGTCCAGGCTCATGATAACGGTCCTGTTCCCGCGTTCGGCCGCCTTGATACCCGTGGCCGCAGCCGTACTTGTTTTCCCGACACCGCCTTTTCCGGCAAAAAATATGATTCTCATATGATATTCATTCTGTGAACATGGTTTTGCAAATCAATACAGAATATCATAACTGTCAAACTTTTTAAACAAAAAGCGGTCCGGTTTTAAGAAGAAAAGCGGCCGCGGCGAAATTGGCAAACGGTCCGGATGAAACAGTTTTTCTGTTTCATCCGTCAAAGATGGCCCGCACAAATTCGCCGGGATCAAAAGGTCTGAGATCGTCTACCTGTTCTCCAATGCCGATGAAACGGATGGGAATCTGAAATTCGCTGGAGATGCCGATGACGACGCCCCCCTTTGCCGTGCCATCCAATTTGGTCAAAATAATACCCGTGAGGCCCAATGCTTTCTGAAAAGCTTCTGCCTGGGAGATGGCATTTTGTCCCGTTGTGGCATCGAGAACAAGCCATACTTCATGGGGTGCGCCCGGAAGTTTCCGGCCGATGACGCGGTTTACTTTCCGGAGTTCCGCCATAAGGTTGGTCTGGGTGTGCAGCCTTCCGGCCGTATCTACCAGAACCACATCAATTTTCCTGGAGATGGCGGCGGTCATGGCATCAAACGCAACCGCGGACGGATCAGCACCCGTGTCCTGTTTGACGACGGTGGCACCAACCCTTTCTCCCCAAATGGTCAGCTGTTCAACGGCCGCAGCCCTGAATGTATCGGCGGCAACCAGCATGACCGTCTTTCCCTCACGCCTGAAGCGGTTGGCAATTTTACCGATGGAAGTGGTTTTTCCGACCCCGTTGACCCCTGCAACCATGATGACCAGCGGGCCTTCAGCGTTTGACGGGGTATGTTCAACGGAATCTTGATTCAGAAGAGAAAAAATGTGGTCTCTCAGAATCGCTTTCAATTTTTGAGGGTCTCTCAGCGCTTTTCGGGTGACATTTTCCCGGGCGGCATCCAGCAGACGTTGTGTGGTTGCCACGCCGATGTCGGATGTAAAAAGAATCTCCTCAAGTTCATCCATCAAACTTTCGGTAATCTCCTTTTTTCCCGCAAAAAGATTATCGATTCGTCCGGTGAAAGAACTCCTTGTTTTAGTAAGGCCATGACGGAGCCGCTTAAATACACCCTCTTCGTTATTGTCAACTTTGTTGGTTTTTTCGCTGTAAACAGGTTCATCGGGTTCTGCAGGACTTCCGGAATCACGATTTGGGGGTGTTTCCGCCCCTTCGGTGGCGGAATGCCCTTGCTGTTTCTTTCTTTTAAAAATAGCCATTATGCTGGGTTGTTTCCCGTAAAATGAGCGTCCGGAAAGACGCTCTTCTTCAGTTGGCGGCGAACTGCCCGTGCAGTTCCTGGATGTCGACGGAGACGAGCTTGCTTACGCCCTTGTTTTCCATTGTGATGCCGAAAAGACGATCGGTGATGGCCATGGTTTTTCGGCTGTGGGTTACCATGATAATCTGGCTTTCTCTTTTAATCTTCTTTAACAGATCATTAAATCGATCGATATTGGCCTCGTCAAGGGGGGCATCCACTTCATCCAGCAGACAGAAAGGGCTCGGTTTGATCATGTAAATGGCAAAAATAAGTGCCATGGCCACCAGTGCCTTTTCTCCCCCTGACAGAAGCCCCATGTGACTCAGACGTTTCCCGGGTGGTTTTACCTCAACCAGGACGCCGCTTTCAAGGGGTTTTTGTTCATCGGTCAGCCTGAGGCCCGCCGTCCCGCCGTTAAAAAGAATCGGGAAGATTTCTTTAAGTTTTTGGTCCACCGCAAGAAAGGTTTTGTTGAATTTTTCAAGTGAGGTGTGATTTATTTTTTTTATGGCGGCTCTCAGACTTTCGATGGAATTCAAAAGATCCTGACGCTGGCCCAGGATAAAATCGTGGCGCTCTTTAAGTGCATCGTATTCTTTGATGGCGGTCAGGTTTACTTCTCCCATGTTTTTCAGCAATGCTTTTTGCTTGTCAATCTCTTCTCTTGCCGCTTGTTCGTCGAAATCATCTTGAATAAATTTCTGGTATATACCTTTTAGGTTGACCCCGAAATTTTCCTGAACCCGTTCCAACAGACTCTCAATTCGGAACCGGATTTCGGATTGCGCCATTTTACTGTTGTTGATTTCTTCAGTAAGCACCTCCATCCGATCCTTCAACTGCACCATGGATTGCTCTTTTTCTCTGATAGCCTTTTTAAAGCTCCTATAGTCGGCCTCGGCACGACCCATATGTTCCTCGGCCTCTCTCAATTCCTGATAGAGGTTCTTCAAAGATTCTTTGAGGTCTTTTCTTTTGTGCGCACATTTCCGTCGGCGCTCCTCGCCCTTTAAAATGTCCGTTGAGATGGCTTCAAGTCTCTTGTGGGAGTCCTCCAAATATTGATCGACCATATCCATTTCCCGAGTGACTCCCCGCTGAGATTCGTGCCGAAGACGACAATCCTCCCGGAGCTTTGAAGCCTTTTCCCGGGTTTGGTCAAATTCCGCTTCAGCCTCTTTTAATTCACGTCCTTTTTCAACAAGATAGGCAGCTTCACGGGCCTGTTTTTCCCGGCTTTCATCCAGGGCAGACCGCAGTTCTTTCAGTTTGATGCGTTGCGTTTCCCGGTCAATTTCATTTTGTTGGAGGTCTTCTTGAATCTTTTTGGAAAGTTTTTCGGCTTGGTCCAACTCCTGTCCCAGACGGAACAATATTTTATCAACATCGCTGATGTCGTCACGGCATGACCATTTTTCGTCGGTCAACCGCCGAGCGGTGCTTTGATTTTCTTCCAACCCGACCAGGATTTCTTCCAGCTGAAGGCTCAACTCTTCGAATGTTCGTTTATGGGTAACCACGGCCTTTTTTAATTCTGAAACTTCCCTTTTTCTGGCCAGAAGCCCCTTCGAAGTGTGAGAAAGCCGGCCGCCTGTAATAACGCCGCGATGATCCACCATATCTCCTTCGGGCGTGACAAAACAGTATGGGCCGCTGTTTTTTCCTGAAGCGGCCAGGGCCGTCGGCAAATCGTCCACCACCAGGATGTTGTGCAAAATGTCATGGATAAGCGGTTTAAATTTTTCCATGGTGGTGACGAAATTGCCCAAAGGCGGAAATTTAAAATGGTTGTTCCCCTCACGGGAGGTATAATTGAGATTTTCAAGGGGCGCAAAACTGCCGATTCCCCTGGCCTTATCTTTGAGATAGCTGACCGCTGATGCGGCGTCGTCCTTTGTCTTTGTGATCACATACTGCAGTTTATCGGCCAGAACCGCCTCAAGAGCCCTTTCATAGGCGGGTTCCACTTCAATGACATCCGCAAGAATTCCGAGCACCCGTCCCTGATTGCCCGGGGCAAAATCCCTGGCCCGCATGATGGTTCTGACCCCCGCTTTGTAGCCTTCAAAATTTTCCAGCAATCCTTCCAGACTTGCCAGTCTGGAACGGCAGGCGTTGAACTCCGACTCCGCATTTTTGGTCTCCGTTTCAACACGCTTTTTGATTCTCTCCAACTCTTTTGTGTTGCTTTCGGTTTCCTCGATACGGTTTTCCAGTTCTTTAAGTTTTTCCTGAATCGCTTCACGAATCCTGGTTTTTGTTTCGGAGGTCTTCAGAATGCTTTCGGACCTTGATCTGGTTTCCGCCAGTTCATTTTCCAATCGGGAGCGGCTGTTGGAGATTTGTTCCAGGGCCTTGTTGAGATATTCCGTTTCATGGTCAAGACCCGCTGCACGGGTTTCGCCGGCGTTCATGCTTCTCCTGGCCTTTTCATGGGTCTCCCGGATTTCCTTGAACAGCCGTTTTCGGGTTTTCAACCGTTCTTCTTCAAGCCGGGCTTCCGCTTCAAGATCGGTCTCCTCCTGTCCAAGTCTGAGCAGTTCCTTTTCCAGGTGGTCTTTTTTCTTCTCCAGTGCCGTGATGTTCTTATGAACGTCTTTCTGCTCGTTTTCGAGACGAGAAGCCAATTGTGAAAGGGTGTTAAGTTCCCCATCTAAGGATTGTATGTCTGTTTCCCTTTTTTGAACCCGATTTCTGCAATCAAAGTGTATTTTGCGGCAAGCGGAGAGGGCCTCTTCCTTTTCCTCCATTTCCAGGTTCATGTTGACGATTCTGGCTTCGTGCTTGCCAAGGGTTGCCGTAAGAGCATTTTTCTGATCAACAAGTGCTTCGGTGGAACGCATTTTATGACCCACATCCCCCGTGAGCCGATCGTAAGAATTTGCGAAGAAAGCCAGCTCCAGATCCTTAATCTTGCCGCTGAGGGCTTTGTAGCGCGCAGCCTTGGCGGCCTGCCTTTTGAGGGATCGAATCTGTTTTTCGATTTCGCTTAAAATATCGCCAACCCGCTGCAAATTGCTTTCGGTGAGCTCGATTTTTCTCCGGGATACCGCCACCTTTTTTCTATATTTGGTAATACCCGCGGCCTCCTCCAGCATGACGCGGGTTTCTTCGGGCCGCTGCTCAACGATACTTCCGATTTGACCCTGGCCGATAATGGAATATGCTTTGTTTCCCAGGCCCGTATCCATGAAGATCTCTTGAATGTCCTTTAGCCTGCAAGGCACATTGTTGAGCAGGTATTCACTTTCGCCGGACCTGTAGAGACGTCTTGTGACCGAGAGTTCCGGGTCGTGGGAAAAGGCGGCCGGGAGATCGCCGGCGCCATTTTCAAAAAGGATAGACACTTCAGCCATACCAAGCGGCTTACTGTTCCCGGCGCCGCTGAAAATGATATCCTCCATTTTGCGGCCGCGAAGTTGTTTGGGGCTCTGTTCTCCCATACACCAACGGATGGCATCGACCACGTTGCTTTTGCCGCAGCCGTTGGGGCCGACAACACCGCTGATGCCGGTTGGAAAAGTTATTTCCAGCCTCTCCATGAAGGATTTGAAGCCGTGCACGGATATTTGTTTGATTTTCATCCCGCTCTCCGCTTTAAGCGTTTCATAATTGGTTAGAAAATGGGATTTTTTTAATCCATGATAATCGGAAGAATTCTATCATAATCCTCAGGGGTTGTAAACATAAAATACAATATGATGTGATATAAAATAATCGAACGCCAATATGTAGTGCAGTTGCCTGCCATTGGGATTGATATTGACATATTCCCGGCAAAATACCTATTATCGGGAATCGAATATGACTTTGGGAGCCTAAGAACAATGGATTTCATGGAACTGATAAGAGAAAGAAGGAGCACCCGAGCTTTTCTTGGGAAGCCGGTGGCGCAGGAGGTGTTGGAAACACTCCTTCATCTTGCCACGCAAGCACCATCGGCCATCAATCTTCAGCCGTGGGAGTTAACGGTTGTGTCCGGAGAAGAAAAAAGGCGACTGAGCCGTTTGCTGGTGAAACGGATGAAGGAAAGAAACATTTCCTGTGGACCGGGAGCGAAAAAGCGCCTTCCCGAAGTGTTTGTAGAAAGACAGCGGGGACTTTTAAGGACCATTGAGCCGGGTCTTCCTGAACAGGCCGCCTTTCAGGACTTCATCAATGAAGGAAGTTGCAACTTCTATGGCGCGCCCACGGCGATCATCATCAGCATAGACGAGGCTTTTTCAAGTGCCAGGCTTACGGACATTGGTGTTCTGGTGGGTTATCTGGTTCTGGCAGCCCATGGCCTGGGATTGAGCACCTGCCCCATCGGGCTCATCACCGCATTTGATACGGATATAAAGGAAGAATTGAGCCTTCCGGAGGAAAAACAGGTGGTTATCGGCGTTGCCGTTGGATACGGTGACACTACGGCAGCTATCAATGGTGCCAGATCAGAAAAAGCCCCGCTTGAAGATGTGGTCAAATGGCGGCATTAGATCAGGCGGTCTCCCCATCCCATGAAACCTGCGGCCGCGTGGGCGTGGCGTTTTCCTCGGGATTTTTCGGCTTTTTCGCTCATGCGGGGTTTTTGGCAGCCGTCAGGGAAATGGATATGATGCCTTCGGCCTATGCGGGTGCCAGTTCCGGGGCTATCGTTGCGGCCATGGCGGCATCGGAAATGACCGATGAGGAGATTCGGAAGCTTTTATTCAATGTCCATAAAAACGATTTCTGGGATCCTGATCCGCTGCCCAGTTTTCTCAGAAGCGCTTTGCGGTTGTTCCGGGGATATACCGGCTATCTGAGGGGAGAAGGATTTAAGCGGCTGCTCAAACGGCTGCCCGCGGAAAAATTTGAGGAATGTGCATATCCCTTGGCCATTTCGGCTGTGGATGTGAACCATAGAAGAGAAAAGATTTTCACCAGCGGCAATCTTATAAGTGCCGTCCAGGCTTCGGGATCGGTTCCCATTCTTTTTAAACCCACGGAAATTGACGGCATATTTTATCTGGACGGCGGCATCAGTGGGGAGGCCCCGGTGGAAGCGCTTGCCGACCTCTGTGATCTGGACACCATTCTGATTCATCTCATCCCTTCCGCCAACGTGAAAGAGCCGGGCAACGGTTTCATGGGAAAAATATTCACCCCATGGCAGCTCCAACACATCGCTGTGGATACGGCCCGGATGGAAGATTATGAGCGACAGAAGTGCATCGTCTCCTTGCGCGGGGTTAAGGTGATTGAACTTGATACGAAAACGGCATCTCTGGGCCCCAAAACTCTCCATAAGGGGCCTAATGCCTATGAAGCCGCCAGACGTTCAGCGCTGCAACAACTGGCCCGTTTGTTTCCCTAGGGACTTGTGGAACGATCTCTTAAGGCTGCGCGCGCCATCTTCCAAGTGTCGAGATATGAAAGATTCAATGGCCTCGGCGTATCGGGGATCCAGGCTGGAATTGCTGTGATTGGAGCCCTTGGCCACAAACAATTCCGCTTTTCCCCCGGGGAAAGCGTCCCGCAGGCGCCAGGCGTGGTGGAGGGGAAAGCTTTGATCCTTCTCGCCGTGAATGAGCAGCACCGGTGTACGGATGGCCCGTGCCAATCGCACGGGGCTTATGGTTTCCATTTGGAACCGGTAATAAATGTCCATCCATAAAACGATCATGGGTCCGAAAACCAGTCCAAAAACAGGGTTCACGCTTCGATAAAGACCAAGCAGGCCTCCTCTCGTCCGGGCGTAACACCCTTCCAGAAACAGCAGCCGGATGCGATCCGGATGGTGTGAGGCCGCCAGAATGGCGCCCGCAGCCCCCGCGGAATGGCCATACAGGAGAACCGGTTCGTCCAGCCAGTTCAGGACGGCTTCGATGTCTTCGGCAAAACGAAATGCATTCATGGATCGGTTAGGGGTGGAATTTCCGTGATCCCGGGCACTGTGAAACACGGTCTTAAACCCCAGCTTTCCGAAAACCCGTGCACGGTTCGTCATTCGGTCCCGGTTGCGGCTCCAGCCGTGGGCCAGCAACACCGTTCCCCTGGAAGGCATGTCCGGTTCCACAATCCAGGTTTCCAGCGCGCCGCCGTCCGCCGCCGGAATTTGAACGTCGGTAACGTGTCCCCAATCAGGTGTATCATGAACGGGCCTTCGGGGGATTTGATGAAGCAGATACGCCAGAAAGAGCGTCAAAAGAAGATAAATCACGGCGGCAATGAGAATCGTCATGGTTTCCTTTTTAGTCGTCAGATGTTTTTTTCAGCATGCGTTCTATGGCTTTTCGCTTTTCTTCGGCAATATCGCTTTTCTTCTTGATATTCATGGGCCGCATAACGTCCCAGGTGCCATCCTCAAAAAGCACCGGTACCTGGGTAACGTAATCGGGCCTTTGACAGCAACCGGGGGCAAAATAGCGCCCCGCCTTTCTCCCCTCGGGAAGGGTCTTTCGTGCCCGTCCGTACATTTCATGATCCAGGACCAAACCCGTCATGCCGCCGAACGTGGCGACCGGCTCGCCCGGGTCAAAAAGTCTCTTTTTTTGCATGATACCGTTCTTCCTCCCTTCAGGCTGAAAGATTGTCCGGAAGATCAATCCGTAACAAAAATTCCCCAAGAGGTTTGAGGCCCGCATCTGATGTCTTGCGAGCGAGATTTCCAAGGGTCTTTAATGCATGGGGAATGTAAGCCGCAAATTGGGTTTTTTTCATGACCTTCGACAAAAAAGAAAAAGCGCCAAGGATCTGCAGATTTCGCTGTATTGCAAGATAAGGATAGTCTCTTTCAAATGGTGCGACCAAATCGGGATGGTGGTTCTTGAGGATCTCCAGGTAGGTTTCATATATTTCTTGTTGTAAGTGTCTCGGTAGCCGTACGTAAGGGTCCAGCAGCAGGGAAGCAAGATCATAACCCAAAGGGCCTGCTCGTCCGCCCTGCCAGTCGATGAATCCGATTTTTTCGTCATCCACCATGATATTTCTGGACTGAAAATCCCGATGCATGAAAAACCGTCCGTCCGCCCGGGAGGCCTTTTCGGCCAGATGACCGAACACGGTTTCAAGACCGTTCAAGGATCCTTCATATGCAAGAAAGCCCCTAACAAAGGCATCCCTGAAATAATGGGATTCATATTTCAGCATGACCGTGTGGTCATACCGTTCGGTCTGGGCGCACCATGCGGGGTTGAACCCTTCCGAACCCAGGGTCTGAAGCCGAAAGAGGTGATCCAAAATCCTTTCATACAGGAAAACCGCATCATTACCCGACAGCACCCGCTGCTGGAGGTTAACGGATCCCAGGTCTTCCATGATAAACCATCCTTCGTCTAAATCGTATTGATGGATGACGGGAATCGGAATCCCTTTCCGCTGAAGATGGCGCCCGATCATGACATAAGCATTGTTTTCCCGTTTTCGGTCTGCGGAAACGGGCGGATTGGCCATGGCAATAAAAGACGTTCCGCCGGAGGCATGGATGCGCCGGAAAATGCGGTGTGAGCCATCGCCGGGCAAGGGATCAACGGAAAATCCACAATCCCCGGAAGCCTTTCCCTTCAAAAAGGTTGTGAGAAATTTCCGGAATCGCTGATCCATGGATGAAGCCCCCTTCGCCATTATTCGATAACACCCACCCGGTCGGCTGCTACTTCGCCGGGGGTCGCTACGATGCTGTCGACGATTTGAACGCCCTCTTTAATGGTGACATTCTCCCATACGATGGAACGGGTAATCCCGGCCCCTCTTTCAACAATAATGTTGTCCCCCAGAACGGCCCACCCATTAAGTTGCGCATCATCATGCACCCGGGCGTTGCGGCCCACCAGAAAAGGCGCGCCGTTTAAGGCTTCCCGGTTGGCTTGAATATAACTTTCAATGGTTCCCGCATCCCGCCAATAAGGGTTCTTTACCACATGCCCCCTTATGGGACGCCCATCTCGAATAAGTAGTCGATAAGACGCGAGAATGCAGGAAGGCCGACCTGCCGGGATATTTTCGAGAACTTCCGGACTGATAATGTGAATGCCCGTAAAAGCCAAACGTCCCGGTTGGGGAACGGGGTTGATGTCCAGGATGTCCTTTTGGCGGTTTATCCTGATCTGATTGAAAGGGGCGGAATCATGAAGGACCAGGGTTACCAGATTGCCGTTCTTTAAATGGGCCCGGTAGGCGGCGCTAAGGTCTATGTCCGTCAGGATGTCCCCGTTAACCACGATGAAAGGATCACGGCCCCAGAACCATTTGGTTTTTTGAATGCCGCCGCCCGTACCCAGAATCTCAGGCTCTTCACTGATATGTATTTTCAATCCAAAAGGGCGCCCTTGATCGAGATGATGCCGCATCTGGTCCAGGTGATAATGGGCGTTTACGATGATGTCGTCCGCTCCGTGGGTCTTCAGCCAGCAAATGGTGCGATCGATAATGGGCCGATTCCCCACAGGAACGAGGGGTTTGGGTCTGTTTGCCGTGAGTGGGAGAAGCCTTGTGCCAAGGCCCGCCGCCAGAATCATTGCTTTCATGGGTTTCATTTTTCCATTGCAATTGTCTGTTACTGATTATACATGATAAAGAATCATGTCAATGCTGTTTTCATCAAAAAGAGGAAGGACTTTCCATGCATTCCACCCTTGAACTCTCCGAACTCACCGACCATACGGGAAGGCTTTTCATGGCCGGCATGCCCGGACCTCATCTGGATGTGGGTACGCTTTCGCTCATTCGGGACAAAGGGCTGGGTGGTGTTATTCTCTTTAAACGAAATATTGTTGATCCTCTTCAGGTAGCAGCGCTCACAAATGATCTTCAGGACGCAGCCATGAAATACCAGGGGGTTCCCCTTTTTCTGGCGGTGGATCAGGAAGGCGGGCGTGTGGCGAGGCTGCAAAAGCCTTTCACCCGATTCCCCGGAAACAGTGCCATCGGTGACGCTTCCGATTCAGACAAAATGGCCGAGCGGTTTGGCCGAATAACGGCGGCTGAAATGCGGCTGCTTGGTCTTAACATGAACATGGCGCCGGTACTGGATGTGTCTTCCGGGCCTGTGGATAAGGTCCTTCAGGGCCGAATGTTCGGAGATGATCCGGAGAGGGTGGGACATCTGGGTCAAACTGTTATAAAAGCGCTTCAGGAAAATGGTGTTATGGCAGTGGGGAAACATTTTCCGGGCTTGGGAAAAGTGCGTCTGGATCCACATCACCATCCTTCCGCCATCGACGTGGATGAACAGGAGTTGGAAACCGTTGATCTGCCCCCTTTCAGGGACGCCATCCGGGAAAGGGTTTCCGCCATCATGACATCCCATGCCTTGTATTCGGGCTTGGATGCGCAATGTCCCGCAACCCTGTCCCATTCAATCATCACGGAATTGTTGAGAGAGAAACTTGGTTTTCAAGGGCTGATCATCACCGACGATTTGGAAATGGGTGCCATCAAAAAGGCCCCGGGAGTGGCCCAAGGAACCGTAGATGCTTTTGAGGCGGGGTGTGATATCTTGTTGATCTGTGAAGACCAGAAACTGGTGCGGGAAGCGATGGACCGCTTGCGTAACCGGCTGCTCCAAAACGGACACCTGTTGCCGCGGCTTCACGAATCGGTGGATCGCATCATGAAGGCCAAAAAGAAATTCCTGAAACGCTGGGAACCTGTCTCGCTCAAAGAAGTGGCGCGCTATTTCGGGCATAAAGCCTGAGCGGCTATCCCGGCATGCTTCTCAACACGTACTGAAGACCCGGTTCCAATCCCATGGCGCCGGCAAACAGGAGGGCAGCCAGGTAATCCGTTCAGCAATTCCCGACCGCGTCGCTACTGAGTCTATTTCTTAACATTTCTACAAAATAGATACCGCTGTCAAAGAGCCTTGCTGAGAATTAGCTGAAATTCCTCGTTTGGCCGGTCAATTTTTGATGAAACAAGGGGCAAAAAAAAGACCTAAAACCAATCCCATATGATTTACCGCACAGATGTCCCTTACCGGCAAATACCAATTTTTCTGGAATTGACGCTTTTTTTCATTGGTATAGTGCATCTTGCATTCAATCGTCATCATATAAAATTATCGGCGGTTGGAATTTCATCCCGTAAAAAAGGGCTTCGTAAAGCATCCTCATCGATTTGAACGCAAAATCTCTAAACAAGGATCGCATACGATCCCATTTCCAGCGTGCACGACCGCCTCGCATAAGTTCATAAGAGTTTCCCTTTGTTATGGTAAAATCAGTAACCCAGCTGAAATGTTGCGTCTTTTCTGACGTGATTTCCCAGTATTCCAGGAAATTGATCAGCAAATCCTGATTTGATTCATTCAGGGGGAGGTGGTTAACGAGAAGGAAACGATGCGTTTTTTGCGGATTATCATTATCGACCAATTCAAATTGAACAGCTTCGCCATTTTCTTGTGCCTCTTCCACTTTTCTGAACAGGAAAGGATGATCCCCCTTCTTCACACCCAGAATGTAATGAAGATTGTATTTTTCCGCCTCCCTTATGTGTGGCGCATTCGAACTTAGGGCATCTTCGGTAATGATAACGGGCAGGTGTGGATGGTCCTTTCTAAGACTGTCGAAGAAACGTTTTGCGGCATTACGCTCACAATCGTTCTTGCTTTGGCCGTCTTGTTTGATTATGAACTCCGGGGCTAACGGAATGACCTCTTTGAGATCGGGATGAACAATTGCCGCCCCCAGCATCTGTTGGTAATAGGTGATTTCGCCGGTCTTTTTGTTTACTTTTCAGATCCCCCGCCCAGCACTGGGTGGGGTTACACCGGCTGATGTTCATTTTGGATTGCAGCAACAGCGACAAAAGGAGATTGAACGATATCGTGAAGAGCAGGCAGGAAGAAAATGCTCCAAACTGCTTTTACGTTTCATCTGGGATGCGATCAAGCAGGGTGTTCAAGCACAGCACATGAGCACAAAGGAGTTGCTCACTAAGCTTGCCTTTTTCGGAATGCGACCTTTGAGAAGGATCGCTAAAATCAACCAGGAGGTGTGGGGGAATTAGGAACTTTTTTTGTCCGTTTTTTCTTGCGCTAGGACACATAGGCTTCGATCTCGGTCCAATCATCGGCACCACAAATGGTTGCGCAAACGGTTATTACTATAATATCAATCAGTTTATGCTTCGTTTTTAAACGAATGCGAGGGTCCGACAAAGCGGAGAAATGTTCAACAATCGTCGGGGGCTTTTCAGGCATCGGCGGCTCCTTTCAAACGAGTATACAGTTAGCCACCTTATTATCTCCCTTTCAAACCGTTTTGTTCAGCACTATTTCATGCGATACCCCTGCGTTCGCGGTTTTTTTGGCTTGACTTTTGATTAAAACCTGATAACATTAACGTTTTTGCTGGGGGATCGTATAGGGGTAATACGACGGGTTCTGGCCCCGTTAACCGAGGTTCGAATCCTCGTCCCCCAGCCATCTTCTACCCTATACAGTGTACTTACCCTAAACCTTACCACTACATATTGTATTTCTATGATTTTTCATATGGCCACCACTTGGCCACCGTCGATATTTTCGGCACGTCTATATTTTGCCTGATCTTCCGTTAAGCAGTGCGTATAAATTTCAGTGGTCCTGATGTCCACATGCCCTAAGATTTTTTGTGCGTGCCTAGTTGATGCTCCCCGTCTTAATAACTGGCTTGCATGTGAATGTCTACATGCCTCATTAGGTGAAAAATCTTTAAATCCTGCTTCATCCAATGCTTTTCTAAAGATTCTCCATTGGAAGTTCTTTTTGTAAGGTTTCCGTTTTTTCCCATGCTGATAATGGAAAAGGAAATTGTGTTCTAATGTCCTTGGGATCTTCTTTATCAATTCCAATAGAGCGGGCTCTAACAGTATCTCTCTAGGCATACCGCCCTTTAATGTATCAACCGTCATGGTGCCTCTTTTCAAGTCAACGTCATGTCGCCTTAAATTTCGTATTTCTTCTTGCCTAAGCCCATGATAGAGGCCGCACATGACCATTGGCTTGTGCTTATCTACTACAAACGATAAAACCTTGTCCTGGTTCGAAACGTCAACCGAAAATTGACCCCTTGCGTCAACCGAAAATTGACCCCTCTATGATTTAATAGTTTTGCATTTATCCATATTCTGGTACGCTGTTTTCACCTGCTCGGAGGATAGGGCAACTGCTGGGAAGCAACCCGAGCGCCGAAGCAGGTGACGTAGGCATGGGGCCGTACTCGATAGTACGGCCCTTTCCTCATGTCTATAATGCGTTAAATCCCGGGGGTTTGGGGGCTGGCCCCCATTTAAATCAGTCAAACATTCCTTCAAGTCGCCAAATATTTTTGAATTAAGCTATTTATATGGTTTACAGCAACGATTCGCGGAGTTGGGTTAAGTTATTTGCTTCAACAACTCCAGTGCTTTCTCCTGACTTTTCCCAATTTCAGACCGCGATACGTCACCAATTAGAATCGGATAAGTATATCCGGTTTCTTGGACCAGGAGTCCGCCGAACGCATCTGCGATCCTGTAAATATAGTAATCCTCAAGGTCATCAAACCAGGTGGTGTTTTCATCTGTAAACTCAAAACTGACTGTTTCCAGCCTGCCCTTTAACGTATTGTATATAGTGATTTCTTTCATTTGGGGCTCCTTTTCAATGTTTCCTTTAAACGGTAACTGTCCCAGTCGCAATTGATGATGTGGGCCTTATGCGTTACCCGATCCAGCAGCGCTGCCGTCATACTGGGATCACCAAATATTTCCGTCCAGTCTCCAAATCCCTTATTGGTGGTTATGATGACGGATTTTCTTTCGTGACGTTCCGCCAATATTTGGAAAATCAGCTGTGCCCCTTCCTTGGAAAAAGGAATGTATCCCAGTTCATCAATAATGAGCAGTCCGTAAGAGGCATACCGTTTGACTGCTCGGCCTAACTGTTTTTCATCTCTGGCTTCAATAAGTTCATTGGCTAGGCCGCAGCCGGTGACAAAACGGGACCTGATTCCCTGCTTGCAAGCCTCCATGCCCAAAGCTGTGGATAGGTGCGTTTTCCCGGCGCCGCTTTTCCCAGCAAAAATTATATTGCGGCTTTTTTTCACGTAATCGCAATTGGCAAGCTCCTTCATGAGCCGGACGTCCAGTCCGGGAGCTGCATCAAAATCGAATGTTTCCATTGGCTTTAAGATGGGGAATTTGGCCTCCTGCAGTCGCCTTTTGCGGCCATTCTCCTGTCGGGTCTGAACTTCGGCCTCACTCAGATTTAAAAGGAATTCCTCATAACTCAGGCTCTCCTGATTCGCTTGACGGATCACGCCCTCCAGCTCACGGAGCATCGTGGACAGTTTCAATTTTTTGAGATTCTCAATTAAGAGTGCTTTCATACCGGCGTTCATCGTCCACCTCCGATCTGTCCGTAAATGGATACGTCCGGAGCCGGAAAGGTCTGCCAGTTTTCCAGGGCTGAAAACGATTGATCCCTGCCACATTCTCTATGGATTAAGATGTGTTTAACGGCCTGGCTGGAGCCCGCCCCCGATGATAGCGCCGTCTCAACTGCCGATTCGATGGCTTCGGCAGAGTGGCCTTTGTAGAGCATCAAAACCAGAATGAACTCCTTGACACCTTTGGTATATCCCTGCTTTTGGCAGAATTTATCCAAAAGCCGTTCCAGACAAACAGGCCAGTTCGAACGCCATTGCCTGATAACACGGGCTGATTCAAATGCCTGGGGCCGCTTTAAAATCAGTTCAAGATAATGCTCAGGGAGAAGACTCCATTTGTTGTTCCCAAAAAGTCGCCCATGTGATGCGATTTTTTTGCTTCCGTAAAATATCTCCACCTCATCCACATATAAAACCACACGGACTTTACAATAGGCATACGCTGTTGGGACCGAATATCGATTCTTATCCACCATGACCGTGGAGTATTTATCCACCTTGCAGCCTGCGGTTTCAAGGTTGCTGAACTGGATGTCCGGCAGGGACAACAGATCCCCCTTTTCCTTCTCATACAGTTCATTGACCGTGTGCTCCCTGCCGTCAATTTGATGACCGCCATAGGAAAGACAATCTTTGAGAAGTCTTTGGTTCAGTTCTTCCAGGGAATCGGACTTTGGAACAGGAACCATGTAGTTGCGTCGTGCATATCCCACCAAACCCTCGACACCGCCTTTTTCATGACCTTGACCCCGATTGCAGAACCGGGGCTCAAAATTGTAGTACCCCCGGAACTTGTCATACGACTCCTGGAGAACACGATTTTTCCCACGCAGTATCTTTTGGACCGCGGTTGTTAGGTTGTCATAGATTAGGACAGGAAAAACACCGCCAAAAAATGAGAACCCTTTTATATGACCGTCAAAAAAGGCCTGTTGCCGCTCGCAGGGATAACACCGAACCAAATGCTTTCCGGAAAATTTGGATCGCATGCAAAAGAGTTTCAGCCGTGTTTCGACACCCCCTAAAATGGCAATGCAGTTTCCCCAGTCCACCTCGGCTTCGACGCCGGTCTGTGGATCTGATCCCTGATGGCCACCCAAAATCCCCCACTTGTGGCCACCTCAAAATCCCCCACCCAGCCAGTCTGATTTTCCAGTAGAGATTGCTGAAAAAGGCGACAGAACGTAACTACTCCCATTTGTGAAATCCACGAATGGGGGAAGGAAGGATGAACGTTTTGAAGCCGAATTTGAAAGCAACAGTCATAACATTACTGGAAAAGGGACTCAGTCAACGCGAGATCAACCGGAAGACCGGGATCAACCGAAAAACCATCCGGAGATATGCTCAGCTGCATCATCGGGCAATTTTTGAAGAAACTGAGTCTTCAATCTACCCCACTTTAGAAGGGGTGGACACCGGGTCTTCGGTTCTTCCTGTTCAAAATCCCCCACCCCGGCCACCGGCTTTGGAGAACCCTCCGAAGAATGGTTCGGCCTGCGAACCGCATCGAAAGTGGATTGAAGAACAACTGAGGCTGGGTCGAAACGCCATGGCCATCTACCAGGACCTGGTGGAACTGTTCGCATTCACGCATCAATACAACAGCGTAAAGCGGTTCGTTCGAAGACTCAAAAAAAAGGACCCGCGTCAGTTTGACCGACTTGAATTTCTTCCCGGAGAAGAGGCCCAGGTTGACTATGGAACAGGAGCGCCGACGCTTCATGACAGCGGAAAACATCGCCGGCCTCGCTTGTTTGTCATGGTGTTGAAATATTCCGGGCGGGCCTTCCGGAAAGTGGTGTGGAAATCGAGCAAGGAAACATGGTGCAGGCTGCATGAGGAAGCATTCCGGTATTTTGGCGGATGCCCGGGATATGTAGCCTTGGATAACCTTAAGGAAGGCGTGATCAAGCCTGATATTTATGATCCCGAGCTTAATACGTTATATGCCGCGATGTTGTCTCATTACGACGTTGCGGCAGACCCGGCAAGGGTGAAGGATCCGAACCGAAAAGGGACGGTGGAAAACGGGGTTAAGTACACACAGAATACCGCCCTGAAGGGCCGGAAATTCGATTGTATTGACGTTCAGAATGATTGGCTCATGCATTGGGAAAAGCGCTGGGCGGCGCCTCGCATTCATGGCCGGGCCAAAAGACAGGTTGAAGAAATGTTCCAGGAGGAAAAACCCTGCCTTCTGCCTTTGCCCTTGTCGCCGTTTGTGTATTTTCGACAGGAAATCCGGACGGTTTACGATGACGGCACCATCCAGTTGGACAATTGTTACTACGCCGCCAATCCGGCGCCCCTTTACAGTCAGGTGGTGGTAAGGGTCTATGACAAAGAGATCGAAATCCTGGACCCTCAACGGATGGAAGTGATTCGCCGCCATCCAAAGGGTCGTATGCCGGGGTCCCTTTTGATGGAACCGCGGGACCGAATTTTTAATCCCTCCCGGCAAACGGACAGGTTGCTGGCACGGGCCGAAGCCATTGGACCCCATACATTCTCATTGTGTGAAACGTGGTTTACCGAAGAAGGCCGAAGCGGCCAGCGCCGGATGTATGGCCTGATCAATCTGGTCCGGCACTACCCGGCAAGGTATGTGGAAAAAGCCGCCGAACTGGCAAAGGCAAACGGATTGAAAAGCTCCAAGGCATTGCGGCGTATGGTGGAGCGCATGGCAGACGATGAAAAAAAGACGGAACAACTCACCCAGAACCATCCCCTGATTCGGCCGGGAGAAGACTATGCGGCTTTCTGGAATCAACATGCTGCTGGAGGATCATCCCGACCGATTGTTACCGAATCTCGGGTAAAACTGTCTCAGGTTTGGGAACAGGCCAGCTGGCTGGAGGTGATAAGGGTTTTTGACCTTGAGGTGGATCCTAAAAGGAGCCGCCGGGACGATGAAATATGGATCAAATCGCCCTTTACCCATGAAGAGAAGGCCTCAATGCATGTCAGTTTGTCGGAGAACATTTTCAAGGACTTCAGTAGCGGCAAAGGGGGTGGCATCATGCAGTTCTGCCGGGAGATGCTGCTCCAAAAAGGCCGGGAAATGACCATGTCCGAGGTGGCCCGGTGGATGGTTAAAGAAGGGATTGCGACGGCAAATCATCCGAAAAGTTTGGTCAAACAGAAAGAGAAAGCCGCAAACACAGGTACAAATCCAGCCATTAAAATCGATTTGCGTCGTTATTTGCGAACCGATCATCCTGAGTTATGCAGGCGGGGCATATCGGCCACCACCTGTCGATACCTGGGGTGTGGGTTTCTCCCCCGGCGGTCATGGGCGAAGACAGGTTCACCGCTTAACTCGCGGCTGGTGTTTCAGGTCCGTGGTGTAAGAGAAAATGGCCAGGGTCTTCAACCGGTGATTCTCACCCATACGGGACGAGCACTGAGTATGGAACAAGAAGAGCTCAATGGAAAATACTGGAGTTATCCGTTTAAGAAAGCCTGGGAGATCTACAACCAGGATAACATCCTGCTGGATGAAGCGGCACTGGGTCAAACAAATATGTTCGGCTTGATCCTGACAGAAGGATTTTTCGACGTAGCAAAGCTTGTGGAGGCCGGTTGCCGCAATGCCGTGGCGCTAATGGGAAATGCCATCTCCTTGGGGCAGATCGAGCGGTTGGTGTGGATCCGTTCCCGGGTTCGGTTTCCTCGCATCCTGTTGTTTTTGGACCGTGATCCGGCGGGGAAAACTGGGGCTTTGCAGGTACGGGAAAGGCTCTTTCACCACGGTTTTCCCGTCACTGTATTTGACTGGGAACAGTTGGTGTCTTTCAATGGTGAGAAACCCAAGCCCATTCCGGAATCCATAAAGGACCCGGCGGACATGTCGGTGGAACAGATTCAAACACTACGCAGGCACGGGATATTTTGAAAACAGGATGAAGGAGGAAACATGAACATGTCACTGGCTGAAATGGAAAAGCATCTCAAAACCCTCCGGCTCCATGGTATGATCGCCACCCTGGAGACCCGAATCGTCCAGGCCAATCAGGGCGCTTCTTTTACTGAGGTCTTTGCCTGTCTGATCCAGGACGAACTGGATTACCGAAAAAGTCGCCTTACACAAACGCGCCTCAAGGCATCCGGTCTCACGGAGCAACCCACCCTGACCGAGTTTGATTGGGGCTTCAATCCGAAACTGCCCAAGATGGACATCTATGAACTGGTGAGCGGAAAATTTATCCGGGAGGGACACGATGCGCTTTTAATCGGATCCCCAGGGACAGGGAAAAGTATGATCGCCAAAACGGTTGCTAACGCCGCCATCCTTGCGGGATACAAAGTGGTGTACCGGGAAGCCCACACCTTTTTCGAGGATCTTTTTGAAGCCACTCAACTTAAACGGAGGAAAAAGATCAGCAAACTTTTTTCCGAAACCGATCTGCTGATCATCGATGACTTGTTTTTGCGCAAGAAAATGCCGGAACAAGCCGCTGATGATTTGCTGGAAATCATTCTGAATCGGTATTCCGCAAAAAAAAGTACGCTCCTTACATCAAATCGACTCGTTGAAGACTGGGGTAAGCTTCTCAGGGACAATACAGCATCTTCGGCCATACTCGACCGCCTGCTTCATCACGGGCATCTCCTGAAGTTCGAGGGAAAAAGCTACCGCCTCAAAGAAGCAGCATCGAGGATATCGCAAAGTAAACAAAAAAAGCAGGATGAAAAAGGAAAGAATATGGACCTTTCTAAAGAAGATTTGTAAACTGAAACCGTCCTGTCGCCGGGGGATTTTGACCCGGCCACAAGTGGGGGATTTTCAGGTGGCCATCCAGGTCTGATGGTATAAATACCTCACGACCACTAACGCCCAATCTCAATTTTGCCTCGCGAACATATCGCCGGACAGTTGTCTCAGATCCTTGAAAAGCATGCTCCTGTTTGAGACGATTAAAAACCCGCACCGCCGTATGCCGCTGCTTTTTGGGACGATCCTTATCATCCTTCAACCATCGGTCGATGGTTCTAATATAGGGGGCCAAAACAGGGTATGCTTGTCCAATCCTTGGCTTATAACCGCTGTATTCTCCCCGAAGAACCTTCTTAACTGTATTTTTGGAATGTCCCGTCTCCCGGGCAATTTGTTTTATGGCTTTGCCATAAACCCTATGTGCCGTCCGTATGTAGCTGTATTGATCCACCGTGAGCATTCTCCTTTCTGCCTCCAGCATAGGATTGATATTTAGCAATCCTTCTTACCAGAGGTCCACTCAGGGGGGTCAATTTTAGGTTGTCGTTTTGGCCTTTAGGGGGTCAGTTTTAGGTTAGCGAAACCACCTGGTCTTCCTCAGTAAGCCATTTTGGCTTTCTCTTTATCCCTACGTTCTTTTTGCTTTTATATTTTGGAAACCTGATCATTTCATAAATAACTTTTTCCTCGAAGCTGTCATGAACAAACTTTTTCAGGGTATCCATTAGATTCTGAACCATTTTCTTTCCTAACCCCTTTTCAAATAAGGAAAGGTAGAATCTCTTAATGGTTGGTTCATTTAATTCCCTGATATCGATATCACCTAGTACCGGGTTTATATGTAGCTCAAGTTTGACAGTTAGAAAATTATTATTTTGCTATTTCAGCTAGTTAAAAGACACACGGATTTTGTTGGCACTACCATCTGACTTTTCCGGTATAGGCTCGACGTCCCGTATTGTAGGCGGCATGGCAACCCCAACAGCCTGGAAAACTTTGCCGCAGACTCCCTTGCTCTGGCTTCTGATAGCAAGCCGCCTGCCGTTTTCTTCGATGGTGACGGTCTGTAAAGACTTCAGGTCTTGCTTTATTTCCGCCCATTCGAAACGGTGGCCGGCTTTAACAAGCCTTTGATCCAGTTCCTTTCGAAGTACCAGCGCCAGAAAACTGCAAAATACGTGACCGCGGATCGTCTGATCCTTCTGATGAAATATGGGACGGGTATCCAGCAGTGATTTGACGTCTCGAAAAACCCTTTCGACACGCCACAACTCCTTGTACTTTAGTGCCACCTTTTCGGGCGAAAGATCCGTGTTTGTCTGCAGTACCCATTTGCCGTCAAAACGCGCTTCATACGTCACTCGTTTTTCATCGATACGGGCACTGTCCTTCTCGACCTTCAAATACTTCCGGAACCCCTTGTTGCCAACAAGGCTTTTGGGTCCCTTTTTGAGTTTTTCAGTGAGCGCCTTGACGATGGCTTCGCGGTCAGCGGCATCTTTTCGCTGCTGGCGAGGGTTCTGGCAAATGATGTATCGACAACCATCTATTTGAACCTGTTTGACTTTGAGCGGCTCCCGCTTTTTCGGATCGCTGCTTTCAGTGCGAACCTCTTTGTAACGACCGGGATGGGACAAAACGCGATCTCGAATCTTTTTCACTTTTCGCATGCGGGCTCCCAGGATGTATGGGGTCCGGTTTGTTGGAGACTCGAGTTGTTCCACCGTATCCGCACTGATCATGCCGCGATCGGCAACAATGCAGACCCGATTGATGGCGAACCGTTTTTTCAGCCTTTCAACGACGGGCAAAAGTGCAGTAACATCAGCCGT
The DNA here is from genome assembly GCA_000179315.1 of delta proteobacterium NaphS2. Taxonomy (GTDB): domain Bacteria; phylum Desulfobacterota; class DSM-4660; order Desulfatiglandales; family Desulfatiglandaceae; genus NaphS2. Next base: position 28,542 of record ADZZ01000580.1, on the reverse strand, counting down.
ATTTCCTGGCCACATCTCGCAGCAGATTGGCTGGCCTTTATCATCGATGACCGCCCCAACGATCATTTGAACCCGGTCGGGCCGGTGGTCTTTGCTGAAACCGAATTGGCCGATACTCTCTCCACCGTGCCCTTCAAAGTAGATGGAGGTGGTGTCGAAAAATACCAGGTCCAGATCCGAAAACAGATCTCGGCGATGGGAAAAGATCAGTTCCTCCACAAGGTCCTTGTTGCATCTGGGCGAAAAACCGGTACTTTCGTTCTGCACATCGAGCGCTTCACCCAGGAAACCCATGGCCCGATAGAGATGGTGAAGTTCCAAACCTTCGATGCCTTTGATGATGTAATCCCGACACCAGCGATGACAGAAACGATCCGAACCGGATACCAACAATCGGTGAAGGACCGTGAGGAAGATGGCGCGCTCCACATCGAACTCGAACTTACGTCCTTCCAATACCCGGGAAATAGCCTTTCTGATTCCGGCCTCTTCCCACAGCCGCTCGAAAATCAGCACGGGCCCGATCTTTTTGGAGTCAGCGGAGACATCGCTTTTTCCCGAGATGATCAACAGGGCCTGTTCGGAGAATCTGGACAATGACCGGATGAGCGTTTCCACCCGGCCCTTTGACTGCAGTTGGTCCATCCGGCCGATGGTAGCGATCACACACTGTCTGACTTTGCCTTTCTCTTTTTTGTTTTCGACGATTTGCAAATACTGATACTTACCGGACTTCTTGGCACGAGCGAACATTGGGGCCTCCTCATATAAAAGACACCCCTAAGGTAGAGCCTAACATATTAAATTGTCAATATAACAAATTGATTTCTGTGGCACTACCTTTTTGAGCTCAATTTGAAACCGGAAGTCTTAATATCAGGTACTTATCTGCTTTTGGGCGCCCATTTTTTGGGGCAACTGTCAAACTTCAGTGTAGACGAAAATAGCGCTCAAGATGCTTATAGTATTCGCTGCTGATGTCATCGGTTTGAATCTGTAACTTATATTCCCGCAACCAGAGCTTTGAATGTTCGGAAATGCTGTAAATGGTTTTTTGCTGGCCGGTATACTTGGACGGATCAAAGGTTATTATGCCTTTCCGGTTCGGGCGCATTTCCGCTTTTATCTGACTGGCAAATTCTTCTGCTATATCCTTTGTCTTGAATTGTAGGCGGTTCCCCTGAAAAACCCACGAGTAAAATCTATACCTTTTTTTCTCCCAATAGAAACCGACTTCATACCGCTGCTTTTGTTCCTTCCACTTAACCCATACACTCTGTTTATTGAGCATATCCAATATCCCCCCGTTTCCTCGTTTTTGAGGATCTGGGCGGATATTTTCTGTTTTGTCAAGTTTATTATTCAATTAAGGTTTTGCTGTTTTCGACCATTTCTTTCTACCTCCCTTAAACGAATGTCTACAATGGATTTCCTTGGTTTTCACGCTATATAATGTGATTATCTCCGATTTTCTCTAAATATATTCATTTTTCTTCGATTTTCAAGATGTATCTGTTTCCCAGTAGAATTTTTAATAATTTCAATACAAAATATATCAACTGAAATAGTAACTTTCTTTTGCATATCAGAAAATTTTTTTAGTGGGCGGGTAACTTTGTGTTTATGGTGATAGAAATAGTAACTTTGTTTTGTTTGCTGGAAATGGAAAAACTGCTTACAGATGTGATTGAAAAGACTTTTCCACAGGATAACCTTGATTTATCCTAATCCTATGTGTGAACGGGAAATGGTTCTAGGAAGCTCTGAGAAGGCTCAGGATCAACGATAATGGTCAAGGCTATAGTGGGATATACCCCCTAATATCTCACAAAAATTAAATTTTAAAATTTTATCTCCAATAATCCCCCGTAGGGGGATTACTATCACCTGCTTAATAGCAGGTGTGCATTTTGCCCATTGTCCCCGGTAGCATATGACGCACTATGTCATCAAAGAAAACGATCGTTAAAAGAATATTAAACAAGATAAAGAAAACGTTTGACATTCGTTATCATATAGCGTATAAAATAAAACAGTTTTTGACGTTTTCATTAAATTTTATAGCGGGGGCGGGAAAATGGGGAAATCAAAAAAGGACGATAGGCAGATTATAGGGTATCTGAGAGTGTCAACAGAAGATCAGGACCTTGAAAAATTCAAAGCTGATATTCGAGCATATGCGAATAGTAAAGATTTTGGGAAGGTTTCATTTGTACAGGAAAAAGTCTCTGGATACAAAACCAGTTGGAAAGATAGGAAGGTCAAAACCCTTATTGATGAACTAAGACACGGTGATATTATAATTACGCCCGAAATGACTAGGCTTGGAAGGTCAACATTGGAAGTTCTGGAAGTTCTGGAAGCGATGAAAAACAAGGGCATTGCTGTTTACAGTGTGAAGGAAAACTATCAGCTCAATGGTGATGATATGCAAAGCAAAATGATGTCAACTATGCTGTCAATGTTTGCAGAAATGGAAAGGCACTATAACAGTGTAAGGACAAAGGAAGGGCTTAGAGCTGCAAGGGCAAAGGGTAAATTGTTAGGTCGTCCTAAAGGTCCGGGGAAAAGCAAGCTGGATATTCATAGGGAAGAGATTGTGGCTTTGTTGTCCAATGGAAGCACAAAAAAATATGTTGCGGATAGATATAGCACAACCGCTGCAAATCTTCAAAACTGGCTCAAGAAAAACAAAATAAAAATAGATTTAAACTAACTTAGAAGCATATCAGTAACTATTTAGCAATAAGCCTATAACCCTAGTATAGGCTTTTTCATTATCGTTGATTCTCGGCGATTTGATGGCTATATGTTGGATATTATGGACAAAATAAAAGGGCGGTGGGTCATGGCTAAACCTACCGCCCAGTCCCGGAGTAAAAAGATGAAAACCTCCGGGTGTGCCAATATCAGATGAACCTCCTAAAGAACCCCTGACATCAGCAAGCAATATTATTTTTTAAATTAAGACATAAGCGTCAACTTGTAACAATATACAATATATTGCATTAATTATTTGACTATTATACAAGATGTTGTGTTTACATTTCCGCTTCACCTTTATTTCTAGCCTTTTCCCGTTTTTCCAGATTTTCCTTTACCAGTTTTTCAATTTCATTAGGTTTTATTCGCATATCAGGAGGTGGAAATATTTTTTTTCTATTTTCCATTATTCATATCACCTCAAATTAATTCCATTCTGATGTTCATCTTCAAACTGTTCCCTGTCTGCCTGTAATCGTTTTGCGCTTTTCTCTTTATTGATAGCCTGTTCAGCAACCATCATTTCATTTTCATTTCGTGGTGGAAAAGTTTTATAAAATTCTGAGCGGGCAAGTGGATCTTCCACCTTTGCATCAATAAACATTTTCACGTGGGACACATTAATTTCAGCAGCAGTTTTCCTAATAATTTTAGCAACTTCAACAGTGTCTTTTTGCCATTTTTGAAGATCCTTTTCTTTTGAAAATGCAAATTGTTCTCGGTATGGAAGAAGTTTCTTTTCGGATAGGAGTTCATCTGGAGAATTTGTTATTGCAATCAGAAAATCCCCACTTCCAGAATCTAAATCTTTCTGCAAAAGTTCTTCCCGCTCTTCAAAAGTTTTACTCCTTAAAATATTTCTGATTTCCTGGTCTTGGCCGCTAACGAAAACAGAACCAGTTCTGCTAATCGTAACGGAACCGGTGATTGCGCGTTGTTCTGTTGCTTCTGCAGAATAAACTGGAATGTGAGAGGCGGTGTTTTTTGAGAAGAGGTCTTGAAAAGGGTTTTTTTCTTATAGGTTTACAGATAATTGAAAGCCATGTGGCATCATGAGGTTTGAGAGGGTTTAGATCGGCTTAGAAAAATGGATTAGCCGGCATCTGTTTTTCTGAGAGAAGGCCCATCGATATGAACATTGATGCACCGATGGTTGAGGCGATCCAGCAGAGCATCGACCATGTCCTTTGGTTCAAGGAGGGAATACCATTGTTCAGGCTGGAGATTGGTCGTAATAATGGTGGGCCGCCCGGCTTCATATCGCTCTTTCATGAGTTTGAAAAAGGCGTTCATTTGCTCCTTTTTCAGGGTCAGGTATCCCAGTTCATCGAGCAACAGCAGATCATATCGGCACAGGGCATTGAGTAGTTTGGGGGTGGATCGATCGGCGAGAGAGGCATAGAGTTGATCCAGCAAATCCTGAACATTATAAAAACGCCCCCGGTACCCGGCAATAATGGCTTGACGGAGTATGCCGACGGCCAGGCCTGTTTTCCCTACGCCGGTCTTTCCGTGAAATACGATGTTTTCTCTTCGATTGATGAAATCAAGGCCGGACAAAGTCATCATCCGGCTTTTCCGGACTCCGGGCTGAAGATCAAACGGAAAGGAGTTGAGGGTCCAGTCCCATGGGAGCCGTGCAATCTGAAGCCGATAAGTCATGCTCCGCTCCTGCCGGAAACGTAATTCCTCAGCCAGGAGGTTGTATATGACCTCGTAAACGGAAAGCCCGTTCTTTTCGGCCAAAGCCAACTGCTCATCGAAGGTCTTCACCATGCCTTTAAACTTCAAGTCAATGAGTAATTGCTCAATTTTCTTTTTCATGACAGATCAAAAAAGTCACCCGCGGTATAATCGAGGATGATGTTTTCCAGACGGGACAGATCAAAAAGTCGATACTTAAGGGCCTGTCTTACGGCTTTGAGAAAAGGCTCACCGGGATAAGTCCGTTGCAGATGCAGCAGACGGCGTAACTTGACCACGCCACGACCATGGCTTCTTTTCTTCAGTTCGGCCACATACGCATCCAGAACGGCATCATTTCCCACCAACAGCTGTTCTTCTTTTGAAGGGACCCGGGCATCCTTTTTTCTTCGAATCGGAACATGATGTCCCGGCACAGTTGTTCGCGTATCACGTTTATCCAGAATACGGTCATGTTCCGCCACGTTCCGGCTTTTGTCATAAACGATGACCTTGCGCCAGTGTTTCTGAACTTCCAGGGATTTTCCAATCAGTGCTTCAGGGACGGAATAACGGTTGGTGTCCAAATGCACATATCCCTCGATATCGACGACCCGGTGTTTTGCCACATAGACCGGCGGCCGGTATGGGGGTAAATCAATGAGATGCGGTTTTTCAATGATATAGGCCTCATCCGGTATCATTCCCAAAGCCCGTTTGAACGTTTTGTCGCTGGTGTTCCGGCACCAGTCGATGGCCTGCCGGTTCAAATCATGCCAGCTGACAAAGGTTCTTCCAGGAAGAAAGTTATTTTCCACAAAATGAAAAGGCCTTTCCACGCGGGCACTTCGATTGGCATCGCCTACGGCATGGGCCACAAACCCGGGTTTGATACATATCAGCGAAGTATTTCATCTCAGGTGCAATCAATGCGTCAGGTCCGGTGCCGCCGGCCACAATAACACTGGTATTGTCAACGATGCACCGGGAACACACCCCATCCATAAAATCGAAGGCTTTTGACAGAAAAACCTTGCACTCAAACCGGGTGAAACGCGGGTAATACTGAATAAAAAGCTTTCGGGAAAAGGCCAGTGTCAGGGAAGCGCACTGGGCCGATACTTTTTTCCCATCAATGGTAACCTGATGGGGTGACGTATCATGCTGCATCTCCTGACCGGGTTTAAAATGGTATTGTCCCGCGCGTCTTTTTTTTCGCTTCCGGATCTCGTGTTTTCTCATGATCCAGGTCAGACTTTGATAAGGAATCGTGATCTGATGGCGGCTTTCCAGTTCCTCCGCCACTCGCACGGCATTTCCTTTGCATTCCTTGAAAAGATCGCGGATTAAAGGGACATGTTCTTCATGCCGGGATTCTCTGTGGGGTGCTGCTTCATCCGGATCCTTTAAGATCTTCGTGATGGTATTTCGGCTGACCTTGAGCGTTCGGGCGATTTTGCGCAAACTCATACCGGTATTTTTCAGTTCCAAAATGGCATCTTTTTTGGATTGTCTGATCATGGCTCTATCTCTTTTTTGAGTTTTGCCGCCTGATTTTCGACTTTGTTCACCCAGGCTTTCAGGGTTTGTTTCTTAAATGGATCGCTTTTTGGATAATGGACATGGGAAACGGTTTTCAGCAGACGTCCGAGCACAGCATATACCATTTTAATATCCTTGAACCATTTGCCTTCCGGTCCGTCATGAATCTCCTTGGCCTGTTCGGATTGGATTCTTTCATTTTGAACCTTTATGAAAAGAAAGGGATTTTCCAGCATGCGGTCTCGAACAGACCGGTTGCTTTTTTGGTAATGTTCGTAAAAATGGGCCAGTTCCCTCGTGGATAAAGGTTCATTTTCCAGGTGGGCCATCAGTTTTTGTGCGTCTTTAATGTTGGCGCGCGCCAACGGCGCCATGACACGGCTGGCACTCCAGGTTGAAAGCGTTCCTGAAATCACGGCTTTCAAAATATTTTCAGGCAGGGCCTCAACCAGATCAAGCCGTCGTTTCACAAAACTTTTGTCGCGTCCTATCCGGGCTGCGATATGGGAGAGGCTGCACCCGAACCGCCGATGTAATTCCTGAAGCAAAACCGACTGCTCAATGGCTTCCCATTGCCGTTCATTGGTTTTGGCCAAAAGCGAAAACATGGCATTTTGTTCGTTTTCTTCTGATAAATGGACACATATTTGGTCCTTTCCGCAGGCACGAAGCGCTCGAACACGCAAGTACCCATCAACCAGAATCAGTTTGTCTTTCTCTGTAACAACCAGGGCCGGAACGATTTGCCCGTAAGTTTCGATGGAATCCCGCAATTGCTTTAAAGCCTGGTGGTTCATGATCCGGCAATGAGCGTAGCGCAATTCCAGCAGATGAATATCAACTGTTCGGGTTGATCCCACGTCCTTTCTCCCGAATGATTTCCTGTACGGTTTCTCCAAGACTGAACCATCCCCCGTTCCGGACTTCCTTCACAGGTTTCACGATCACTGGACGATCCGGAAGGGAAAGCACCTGAAACACACGGCCGTCAAATCCAATCAGGTCCTTGGCCAGCAAGCGATTACGGGCATTGATATATTGATCTGCATCCACCCTTAGAATCCGGCGGATTTTGTCGTAGCCGTAATAAGACAGCCCGTTTTTGTCAGATACCACCACCAGAAAAATGTAGAGCAGCAGTTCAATATGACTCAGGCTCTCCCAAAAACCCTTTCGCAAAAAGCGATGTTCAATAAAGGCAAAACCGCCGGCGATTTTGCGTATTCGTTTTGGAAAAAGAGGCTTTTTAACCATCATGTGAACACCTCCGGAACAGTTTGTGGATGATTGCCGTAGCCTCGGCGGGGAAAATCTTTCACAATAACACCCCATGAGCCGCAAAAACGGCATCTCGGACCCACGCCGGACCACCTGGAGGGCACCTTATCACCGGATGACGGGGGTGTTGAACCCTGATCATCCACGGTTTTTTTACTTTTTTTTATTCTTCGCCGACGTTCCGCCCTCCGATGGGCTTTGCGGCCTTTTTCTGTTTGCCGGTAACGGCGTTGTGCTTGTCGTCGCTGTTCCGTGCGGGCTTGTTCACGACATTGATCGCTACAGTACGCCTGGCCTCTGAAACAGCTCCGGCACACATGGAAAATGAATCCACAACTTTTACACTGGATTTTTTTTTAGAAGCCTTAAGGGCATGACGCCTTTGATCTTGAAAAGGATCAAAAGCAGACCTATGATGGGTATGCTTTATATTGTCCGGGGAAGACGGTCTGCTTCTGTTTTTCCCAAAAAAAGAGGCCCGAAGCGGCAACTTCGGGCCTTACCTTTTTTAATAAATCAGACCCCCCATCGCTCAGTGGGTCTATATTAACTCCCCAAAATCATACCCGAAAATGGAACCAAATGCAGATTTTCCACATAACTCCACGAAAGTAAACTGAATCTCTCTTCCGCTGTCTTTTTTTCGTTCAATATTTTCGCGTGTCTTGATCCCGTTCAAAACTGTCTCCCACAACAGAAACCCATCCGTGAACCAGTTTCGCTCAAGGGATCTAAGTCTCGGCAGACCACACAACTCCAATTGAGGTTTAAGTTCAAAGCCCCAATGGTTCAGTTTTCATTAGCAAGGCTGGTTCGGTTAAGATTAGCGTTGAAGTTGAGGGTATTGAACGTCTCATTTTCTATTTTCCAGCGTGCACGACCGCCTCGCATAAGTTCATAAGAGTTTCCCTTTGTTATGGTAAAATCAGTAACCCAGCTGAAATGTTGCGTCTTTTCTGACGTGATTTCCCAGTATTCCAGGAAATTGATCAGCAAATCCTGATTTGATTCATTCAGGGGGAGGTGGTTAACGAGAAGGAAACGATGCGTTTTTTGCGGATTATCATTATCGACCAATTCAAATTGAACAGCTTCGCCATTTTCTTGTGCCTCTTCCACTTTTCTGAACAGGAAAGGATGATCCCCCTTCTTCACACCCAGAATGTAATGAAGATTGTATTTTTCCGCCTCCCTTATGTGTGGCGCATTCGAACTTAGGGCATCTTCGGTAATGATAACGGGCAGGTGTGGATGGTCCTTTCTAAGAGTCTGTCCGTTAATAACTTGAACATTTAGGGCGAATAGAATAGTTCCATTCGCCATGAAAATCGGCCTTAAACAAATTGACGTTCTCAAGTTCGGTGTCAGTTACTTTGATCCCCTTTGGATAACTGTTGGAGTCAATCTCAGCCTGAATCTTAAGGCCTTGTCGAGTGGTTGTGTTGGCTATCAGATTCACAATTACCTCGTGACTCGTCAACGGCTTGCCACGCCAATTCATGCTGATATGACTGAACATTCGATGTTCAATTTTATTCCATTTGCTTGTGCCAGGAGGGAGATGGCACACGGAGATTTCAAGACCTTGGTCATCTGCAAACCGTTGAAGTTCAATTTTCCAAAGCCGAATTCGATATCCGTTACTACCGCCTCCATCCGCCGTTATGAGAAGTTGTTTTGCTTCCGGATAAGTTTGCTGGCCCATTCTTTTCCACCAACGACGGATACTCTCGACAGCAAAGGATGATGTGTCATGATCAATGCCAACGCTGACCCAGCCAACATTTGCTGTCTGATCATATACACCATATGGGTTAACCTTGCCCAAATTTTTGTCAGCAAAATCGTGTACTCGGACAGAATCCGGTTGTCCTTTTGGTTGCCATTCCCGGCCTGCGTTTTTAAAATCTCCAACAAGCTCCTTTTTCTTGGTGTCAACAGAAATAACCGGTTGGTTATTCTCCTGAAATACTTTTACCTGGTTGTAAATATAGCGAAACTGGGCATCGCGGTCCGGATGACGGGAACCTTCACGAACCTTGCGGTTCGCTTGGAGACTGTAACCCAAATCGGCCAACAGTTCCGATACCTTTTGCCGACCGATTTTGTGCCCCATAACCTGCAAAGCTCTCGACAGCTGCCTCGTGCTTTTGCATGTCCAGCGCAGTGGCGATTCGGGATCGCCTCGGGTGGTTGGTTCAACCATCCCTTCCAAGTCACGAAGGATGATCGGGTTGACCTTGGTAATAGGTTTTCGACCACCCCCTCTGGCCCGTGTTCGATTGGTAGCAGGCTTTGCAGCATTTGACGGTTCAATTTCTTTGAGGCCCTGATAAATAGTTGTTCTTGAAAGGCCTGTAGCCTTGGAAACAGCTGATATACCACCACGACCAAGAGATTTTGCCTCTGCGGCAGCCCACAGGCGACGGCCTTTTTCATCAAGAATTGGAAGGAGCGTATTAAACTTTTCATTCACTATCGGTTCGATTTTATTTTCCATAAATTACCGATAGCATAATGACGCTATTTGTTCAAGTTATTTATGGACAGATTCTAAGACTGCCGAAGAAACGTTTTGCGGCATTACGCTCACAATCGTTCTTGCTTTGGCCGAGGAGTCCTCAATCTCACCGAGGATGACATTGTCTTCTCCGCCGCCCGTCTCTTTTTCGCCTACGGCTTGGGCAACTCCTGTTATATGCCTTTTGGCGTGGGTGCTTCGGTGGTCCTGAATTTTGAAGCCCCCAAACCAAAAAATGTCCTTCATCACATTGAGCGCTTCCGTCCCACAGTTTTTTTCGGGATTCCCACCCTTTATGGGCAAATTCTTGGGTACCTGGAAAAACAGGATCGCCAGAACGATACCACGCCCGACCCCAATGCTCCCCACGAATTCTCCTCCGTGCGTATCTGCTGCTCCGCCGGCGAGGCATTGCCGCCCGAAATCTATCATCGGTGGAAGGAGCGTTTCGGCATAGAAATTCTGGACGGCATCGGTACCACCGAGCTTGCACACGTATTCATCTGCAACCGGCCGGGGGAGGTGATGCCGGGTTCTTCGGGAAAACCCGTCCCCGGTTATGAACTGAAACTGATTGACGACGAGGGAACCGCGGTTCCACAGGGTGAGATCGGCACCCTTTTGGTCAAGGGTCGAAGTGCGGCCCAACAGTATTGGCGAAAACGGGAAAAAACGCTCTCCACCATGCAGGGGGAATGGATCGACACGGGGGATAAATACTATGAGGACGCGGATGGATACTTCTGGTGTGCGGGCCGCGCCGACGATATGCTGAAAGTGGGCGGTAGCTGGGTTTCTCCGGTTGAGGTCGAAAACTGTGTCACAGAACATTCTGCTGTCCGGGAAGCAGCTGTGGTCGGAGCCCCGGATGAAAAGCAATTGATCAAACCCAAGGCGTTTGTGGTCTTAAAAGAAGGTATTGAACCTTCCCGGGAACTGGAGGAGGATATCAAGCAATGGGTCCTCGATAGGACCGCAGAGTACAAACAACCCCGCTGGGTTGAGTTTGTGAAAGAGCTGCCGAAAGGCGCAACCGGAAAAATACAACGATCCGACTTAAAGTGATCGCGCCAAGTAAATCCAACTGCCATTGTTCACAACACCAAAAAAGGGCGATTCAAATGAATCGCCCTTTTTGATTGAGTTAATTGTCAGAAACGAACCCGATTAGAACAGGCCGCTCACCTTTCCGGTTTCCGTATCCACGTCGATCCGTCTGAAGGCGGGATTGGAACCGGTGCCGGGCATCAGGCTGATGGTGCCGGCGCAGGGGCACAGGAATTTGGCGCCGGAGTAGATCAACACATCCCGAATGGGAAGGGTCCATCCCTTGGGCACGCCCTTAAGTGTGGGATCGTGGGAGAGGCTCAGGTGGGTTTTCACCATCATGGTGGCGAAATCCGCATACTTGGGATCTTCTTCCAGCATCTTGGCTTTGGCTTCCGCTTCCGGAGCCCAGGCCACACCGTCCGCACCGTAGACTTCCTTGGCAATCCTGGCCACACGATCGCGCAGTTTCATTTCCAGCGGATACAGGAACTCGAAGTTGTTTTCCTCATTGCAGGCATCGATAACAGCATCTGCAAATTCCAGAGCGCCGTCGCCACCCAGCTCCCAGTGTTTGGACTCGGCACAGCGGGCTCCGGCGGCTTCCGCGATCTTACGGACCACGGCGCACTCAGCATCCGTATCCGTGTAGAACCGGTTGATGCACACCACCGGGTTGATGCCGGCCTTGCGGATGACATTGATCAAATGGACCATGTTTTCGCAGCCCTTTTCCACCAATTCCAGGTTCTCCTTGGTGTACTCTTCAGCCAGGGCAATGCCGGGCACCACTTTTGGACCGCCGCCGTGCATCTTGAGGGCGCGGATGGTGGTGGTGAGGACCGAAACATGGGGTTTCAAGCCGCTGAAACGGCATTTCACGTTCCAGAATTTCTCAAATCCGATATCCGCCGCAAAACCGCTCTCGGTCACGTGGTAGTCGAAGAGCTTCAATCCGACGCGATCGGCGATGATGGAGGATTGACCCACGGCGATGTTGGCAAACGGGCCGGCATGAACCATACAGGGATTGTATTCCGCCGTGCACATCATGGTGGGGTTGATGGTGTTCCGCATAAAGGCGGTCATGGCGTTCCCCACTTCCAGATCACCGGTGGTCACCGGTTTGCCGCTTTTGTCAAAGGCGACGGTGATGTTGTTCAGCCTCTCTTTCAGATCGGCCAGGTCTTTGATGACGGCGAGGATGGCCATACACTCGGAACCCACGGCGATCCCGAACTTGCTCTGCATGGTGAAACCGTCAAACCGACCACCCATGCCGATAACGATGTTTCGAAGGGCCTGAGCACAGAAGTCCATTATCCAGCCCATCTCAACCCGGGTGGGGTCGATGTCCAGCCGGCGCATGCCGGTCAGCCGCTGAAGCTGTTCGTCGTTGTAGTTCCGTTCATGCTGCATACGGCTGGTCATGGCCACCATGGCCAGGTTATGGGCGTTCATGATGTCGTTGATATCACCGGTGAGGCCCAGGCTGAATTCGGTCATGGGGATCAGAAGGGAGTTTCCGCCGCCAGCCGCGGTTCCCTTGACATTCATGGTGGGGCCGCCGGAAGGCTGCCTGAGAGCGCCGCCCACGTTGACGCCGCGCTTTCCCAAACCTTCCATGAGGCCGCAGGAAGTGGTGCTTTTGCCTTCGCCCAAGGGGGTCGGCGTAATAGCCGTCACCTCGATGTATTTTCCGTCCGGTTTGTCCTTAAGCCTGTCGATAATTTTCAAGAAGTCCAGCTTGGCCAGCCGCCCCATGGGGAGAATTTCGTCCTTTTCAAGACCCAGTTTCTCCTGCCATTCTTCAGGCGCCGGCATGTTCTTTTCGGCAGCTTCTGAAATCTGCCAGTCTGCCATTTCTACCGCGTTGTAAGACATTCGTTTAATCCTCCTTAGTATGGTTATGATGGTTTCTCAGGTTTGGAAACAGATCCTCGCCACTTGCCACTTAAAAAGAGCACAAATTTTTTGGAGATTTCTGCCTATCACAAAATAATTAAGCCGTCAAGTGAGCTTTTTCACAAGTGAATAATTCCTTGAAAATAAAGCCGTTGACACGAGCTTCCCGGGATGGTATTGCCCAAACCCTATGTGAATATGCAAAAAAGGCTAAGACAAAAAATTGGGAAAAACGAAGATGTCATTAAAGGGTATGATCTATGCCTCCCTTTTCGGGGCCGGCACCGCTGCCGGTGCCTACCTCATCATCCCTTTACCCCCGGTTCCCATCACCCTTCAGACCCTGTTTCTGGGGCTGGCCGGTGCACTCCTGGGGGCACAGTTGGGCGCCTTGAGCCAGTTGGTTTATCTTTTGATCGGCATCATCGGTCTGCCCGTGTTCGCGGGCGGAAAGGCGGGCCTTGGGGTTCTCTTCGGACCTACCGGCGGCTATTTGATCGGTTTTGTGGTCGGCGCCTGGGTTATTGGCGCACTGGTTAATCTGAAAAAAATCCGGGCTTTTTTTGGACAGCACTGGCTCTTTCCGTGGGGACCCTTGTGATCTATCTTTTCGGTGTCGCCCAGCTTTCCCTTAGTCAATGGAAATAAATAACTCATCGGATTTTACTTGATCCAAAGTACGAACAAGTGTCATCCATGAGGCATGATTTCTACAGACGTGATCGATACCTTAAAGATAAAATATGACGCCTTGAACTCCGAACTTGATGAAAGGGCGCGTCGATTGTGGGCTGCCACCGAAGCATCTTCAATTGGCCATGGCGGAGTAAGCGCGGTTTCCAGAGCTACCGGCATGGCGGAAAGCACGATAAGAACCGGTTGCCGAGAAATAACGAGTGGTAAGAAAGAAACAGCGAGCCGAAGATTAAGAAAAAAAGGTGGAGGAAGAAAGCCTCTTGTTGAAAAAGACGGAGAATTACTTAATCTCCTTGATGCATTGGTCGAACCAACTTCAAGAGGCGATCCGATGTCTCCGCTCAGATGGACTTGCAAAAGCACGCGTCGTTTGGCGGAGGAATTGACAAAAAGCGGACACCCTGTCAGCCATGCCAAAGTCGGCCAATTACTCGCTGCGTTGGATTATAGCCTACAGGGAACGCGGAAAAGGATGGAAGGAAAATCCCATCCCGACCGAAACGCCCAATTTGAATTTATTTACAACAAAGTGAAGGAGTTTCAGAAACGAAAACAGCCTGTGATTTCCGTTGATACCAAAAAGAAAGAATTGATAGGTCGTTTTACAAACGGAGGATATGAGTACCAGCCAAAAGGAAAACCCGAAGAAGTGGAGACATATGATTTTCCAAGTATGGCTGACGGCAAAGGAATCCCGTATGGCGTTTACGACATGGGCAAAAATATGGGATGGGTCAGTGTCGGAACGGATCACGATACTGCCGATACTGCCCAATTTGCGGTGCATACTATCCGACAGTGGTGGTTTCAAATGGGTTTGGAGGCATATCCTCGATCAAAAGAACTTCTGATAACCGCAGATGGCGGAGGGAGTAACGGTTCACGTAATCGGCTGTGGAAATATGAACTTCAACGTTTTGCGGACGAAACACAACTCGCCGTCAATGTATGCCATTTCCCTCCGGGAACAAGCAAGTGGAACAAGATTGAACACCAAATGTTTTCTCATATTACAAAAAACTGGAGGGGACGTCCGCTTACAAGCCATGAAGTGATTGTCAACCTGATAGCAAGCACAACGACTGAAACCGGTCTGAAAATCAACGCGAAGTTGGATTCAAATGAATACCCAACCGGAATTAAAATCCCAGACAAGAAGATAAAAGAACTGAATTTGATAAAAGATAAGTTTCATGGGGAGTGGAATTATATTATCAAAAACCGATGATTTATTTATTTCCACTGCCTTAGCCATATTTATTCCCCCAATCTTCTAACCCTTCGATCATACAGCATAAGCAATCTCGGATTTCTGGAGAGGATCTTTCATGGTGCCTTTTCATATGGATTTTCCCCGATTTTATGAAAGTTCATGGATCGCTTGCGCTTCTGCACGGTAGGCACGATAAAAGCACCATCTGGGATGCACCATCCAAAGTACGAGGGTGTCTCATTTGCCACAAGTTTCTTCGTCCACTCATCAATTTTTCCTAAGGCTTCTTGTTCGCGGAGACCGGAGATCAACGCAATCAAGTGCGCATGAAGATCCCCCCTTCCCCTCGAAAAAGAGGCGTTGTCACCAACCGCTTAGTCATCCCATACTCCCATTTTGCATACTAAAGGCATTTTTTCCGGTGCAATCAGAAACCAACCAAAGGCCAATGGCAAATCCGTGAAATCATAATAGACATGCTCCAGTTTAAAAACACTTTGCCCTTCCCCTAATTGGAGGAACCCGGCCTCCCTCTTGTCCAGGCAGGTTGGCAAGAGCCTCAACTCGGCTTTTTTAAAACCGGGAATACTTTCCTCAAGAAACAGGCCGGTCAGAACGTCGGTATCGAGCATGGTTTCAAGAAACGGGGACTCTGGATCGGCACGCGCAAACCCACTATGGAAAACCACGGGATCTTTTTGGTGTAAAATGATTCGCTCAACCAAAATGACCGAACCTTCCTTTTTCATATGCAACCGTTTGCTAAGCTCATCCCCTGCCTCCAAAACCTTGGCTTTGACGACCCGGACTTCAAGTTTTTCCCTGTCCTTGAGGATCTTACGGAGTTCATCAAGCTGGAAATGGCTGTGCGTAAATTTCAGGCGCCTGACAAATGTCCCGAGCCCTTGAACGCGACTGACCAGCCCTTCTTCTGCAAGAAGCCCTACAGCCTTACGGGCGGTCATGGCACTGATTTTATAACGCTTGGCGATGGCGGCTTCAGACGGCAAACGGGCGCCGGGCTGAAAGGTTCCGTCGGAGATATGCTGCTTGAGAATTCCCGCCACTTGGGCGTAAGCGGGCAAATGGCTTTTCTTGTCTACGGTTTCGGTTTCGATGAATTCCAGCATGGACATAGAAGTACCCAAAAAACAGTGTTGCAATATCAGAGAGTCTCTAAAAAAAGCGCTTGACAGTCCTGTATAAGAGTATAATACTATATCGCAACACATGATCCCATGTAAAGTGTTTTTTTGTTTTCCGGCAGGCCTGACCCATAAGTGTTACCATGTTTGAAACTGCCGGAAAAATTACCCACAATTTCAACAGATCGAAAGCGAGGCGTACCAATGATAATCATCGGAGAAAAAATAAACGGCACGCGCAAAAAGGTGGCCGAAGCCATTAGAGAGCGCAATTCCGATTTCATAAGTGAGTTGGCCGTTTCGCAGGCTGACGCCGGCAGTACCTATCTGGACATAAACGCCGGCACCGCACCCAAACGGGAACCGGAGGACATGGTCTGGCTGGTGGAAACGGTGCAGTCAGCAAGCGATCTGCCCCTTTGTCTTGACACCGCCAACCCGGAAGCCCTGCGACCCGCCCTTGAAACCGCCAATAAAACGCCCCTTGTCAACTCCCTCTCGGGCGAAAAGGCTCGAATAGAAGGGATTTTGCCGCTGGCATTGGAATACAAAACCCATCTGATCATTCTGGCGCTGGATGACGTGGTTGGAATTCCCGATTCCAGTCAGGGGCGCATGGCGATTGTTAGAAGGCTCACGGATATGGCCTTGGCAGGCGGGTTGGATGAGGATCAGATTTTTATCGACCCGCTGGTCACGACCATTTCCACCGACACGGAAAACGCCAAAATTACCCTTGAGACCATCCATTCGGCAAAAGAGGCATATCCCACGGCACACATCACCAGCGGTCTGAGCAATATCTCCTTTGGCATGCCGCTTCGGGGGATCATCAACCGGACCTTCCTGGCCATGTGCGTGGCGGCGGGTTTGGACAGCGCCATTCTGGATTCCAATGACCGCTCACTGATGGAAACCGTCATGGCTTCCGAGATGCTGATGGGCAAAGATCGATTTTGCATGGGGTTCAACAAGGCTTACCGGGCGGGCCGCATCGGCCCAGCCCTGGAAAAAAGAAATTTGCATTGAACACCAAACCACAAATCGGAGGAAAACAGATGGAAAACGCGGAGACATTGACGCAAGCAATCATTGAAATGGAGGAAGAGAAGGCCATGGCGTTGACCCGGCGGCTTCTGGAGGAAGGCACCGCCCCCATGGCGATTTTCAAAGCATACCAGAACGCCCTGATGGCGGTGGGAAAACGCTTTGAAGAAGGCGTCTATTTTATTCCGGAATTGATTTTAAGCGGCAATATGATGAACGAGGCCATGGAGATCATCAAGCCTTATCTGACCGAGGAAAAGAGCCGGGACGACCAAGAGAGGATCGGAAAGATTATCATTGCCACCATAGAAGGGGACATCCACGATATCGGCAAGAATATTGTCGCCACCCTCCTGGAACTGAACGGTTTCGAGGTAA
Organism: delta proteobacterium NaphS2; assembly: GCA_000179315.1. GTDB lineage: Bacteria > Desulfobacterota > DSM-4660 > Desulfatiglandales > Desulfatiglandaceae > NaphS2. Next base: position 11,324 of record ADZZ01000580.1, on the reverse strand, counting down.
AAGATCTGGGCGTGGATATTGCCAAGGATCAAATTATCTCGGAAGCCAGAGAACTTGACGCCGACGTTATCGGGTTGAGCGGGCTGCTGACCCTGTCTTTCGACCCCATGAGGGAACTTGTGGAAGCATTAAAGGCCGAGGGCTTGCGCGATAAGATTAAGGTAATTATCGGTGGGGGGCAAATGGATGAGCAGGTACGTGATTACGTTGGCGCAGATGCCTTTGTGGTGGATGCGGTAAGCGGAATTAAGCTCTGCAAAGCGTGGGTTGATTAGAATACATCTGATTAGACTATAGCAACAAAGAAGGAGGAAGAAATGACTGACATTAAAGACCACGTCTCTCCAAGCCAGCTCCAGGCAGACTTTCTCGAAAAGTGGGTATCGGGAGAAGGCATTGATTTCATTGACGACAATGCCAGCGAATCTTATCAGTACCGCGCGGGATTAATCAAAGATGCCATCCAGTTGAAAAAATCCCCGGACAGAGTGCCGGTGGTTCCACTGTGTACGTTTGCACCCGTCAATCTCTACGGCTACACCGGCAAAGAGGCCATGTACGACCCGCACATTCTGGGAAAAGTTTCCCTGGATTATTGTAAGGAGTATGATGCGGATGCCGCCGGGGCAGCACCCATGGTCATGTACGGGCCTGCGTTGGAGACTTTGGACTACCGGCTTTACAAATGGCCGGGACACGGCGTCAAAGAAGAGCTGTACTACCAATTTGTGGAAAAAGAATATATGAAGGCGGAAGAGTACGATCATTTCATCGCCGATCCAAGTGATTACTGGTTTCGTGTCTGGCTGCCCAGAACCCACGGTGCCCTGGGCCCTCTGGCCGAGCTGCCGCCCATATACGGCACCATGGAGTTGCCCATGGCCGGGCCGTGGCTTTGCGCGCTGGGTGCGCCGCCCATCCAGGAAGCATACAAGGCCCTTTTGGAAGCCGGTCGGCAATGTTTTGAATGGATCAACGTCTTGGGTCCGTACCTGGCACAGATAACGCAGGCGGGTTTTCCTTTCTACGCAGGCGGCGCCACCAAAGCACCCTTTGACGTCTTGGGTGACAGCTTTCGCGGGACGGTTCAACTGATGATGGACCTGTACAGAAGGCCTGAAAAAGTGCTTGCCGCCGTGGAACGGCTCGTCCCGCTCATGGTCGACTCCGGGGCCGCCGGCGCATATGCCAACAACAATCCGCTGGTGTTTATTCCCTTGCATAAAGGGGCGGACGGATTTATGAGTAATGAACAGTTTGAAAAGTTCTACTGGCCTACGCTGAAGGGCGTCATGGTCGGCTTGATTGAAAAAGGTTGCGTGCCGATTTGTTTTGTGGAAGGGGGATACAACCAGAGACTCGAGTATCTGACGGAGGTCCCCGAAGGGCAGTGCATGTTTATTTTTGACAAAACCGACATGGCCCGGGCCAGAAAAATCCTGGGCGGAAAATCGTGCATCGGGGGCGGATTCCCGGTCTCATTGATCGTTACCGGCAACGTACAGCAGGTGCAGGATGAAACCAAACGGCTATTGGATTCGGCTGCCGGCGACGGAGGCTATGTACTTAGCATCGGTTGTGCCATGGATGAAGCCAAAGAAGATACCCTGAAGGCTTTTATCCGGACTGGCAAGGAATACGGCAAATACTAAACACTCTGTCTTGGAGATTCTCACCCCGTTGAAAGCGAATGCACCGACCGAAATCCCGGAAAAAGCCCGGGTCACTTTCCAGCCGTCCGGCAAGGAGACCCGGGTCCTTGAGCATACCCTCATTTCAGATGCCGCCCTGGACGCAGGCCTCCGGATCGAGTCGGTCTGCGGGGGCAAAGGCACCTGCGGAAAGTGCTGTGCCCGAATTGTGCAGGGGGAAGTCAGCGAAGCGACTTCCGCAGAGGAGAAGTTTTTCACTCCCGAAGAGCTGAATCAAGGGATGTGCCTTCTTTGCCAGCGTCGTATTCTTGGCGATGCGGTTGTCAGTATCGACAGGGATTTTGAAGCAACCAGGGACTATGCCCCCGATAAGGGTGCTCTTCCGGAGGCGTCTTTGGAGCTGGATTCGCATGTGGCAAAAACCTATCTGGAACTGGATCCTCCCACCATCAAAGACCAGCAGCCGGATCTGGAACGGGTATTGAATTTCCTGCCGGATCAGGTGGCGCCGGATCCGGAAATACTGAGCGCTCTCCCCCACCGGCTACGGAAAAGCGATTACCTCGTTACTTCCGTTGTGATCAACGGCCGTTTGATGGCCATTGAGAAGGGCAACACCCTCAAGCAATGTTATGGAATCGCCGTGGATGTGGGGACAACGACCGTGGCGGCCTACCTGGTTGACCTTGGAACGAGCGAAATACTGGCTTCCGGTTCCTTGGGCAACCGACAGGACCGCTATGGGGCTGATGTCATTTCTCGCATTTCACATACCCAAAACGGGCCTGAAAAACTGGGACACATGAAGGAACTGGTTGTTCAAACCATTGATGAAATCGTTGGCAATCTGTTAGAAATTTCCGGTGTCGATTCCCGGAACATTTACATCGTGTCAATCGTGGGAAACACGGTCATGAGCCATTTTCTCATGGGCGTTTCGGCGGAACACATTGCTTCGGCGCCCTTTGTACCCGTTTTTTCCCGCCTGCCCATTTTGACCGTTGAATCCCTGGGGCTCAAAAGCCTCACGCCTCAAACCCGTTTTTTCCTGCTGCCCAATATCGCGGGATACGTTGGAGCGGATACTGCGGGAATGATCCTTTCCACAAAGATTTATGAGGGAAGTGGAACAAGGCTTGCCATTGACATCGGGACCAATGGTGAAATGGTTCTGGCACTTAAGGGAAGGTTGCTCACCTGTTCCACCGCCGCCGGTCCGGCCTTTGAAGGGGGCAGCATCAGCCAGGGCATGAGAGCGGAACCGGGTGCTATTTACGCCGTAAGGCTTGATGGAGATGTGCTTCTCAAATCCGTGGACAACCAACCCCCAAAGGGGGTCTGCGGATCGGGTTTTGTGGATGTGATATCCGAAATGGTGCGGTTGGGAATCATCAATCGCATGGGCAGAATCGTTGCACCGTCCGATTGTCCCGACGGCGTGCCCCCCTTGGTAAAGCGTCGAATCACGCAGAATGGGACAGGAAACCGGTTTGTGCTCTCCAATAAAGATCATGGCGTCATTTTGACACAGAAAGACGTGAGTGAACTGCAGCTGGCAAAGGGTGCCATACGGGCAGGCATTGAGATTTTGATGGAGGAAGTGGGTTTATCTGCCGGAGATTTGGACCAGGTACTGCTTGCAGGCGCATTTGGCAGCGGGCTTCGGGCTGGCAGCCTCAAAGGAATCGGGCTCCTGCCCAATGTCCCGTTGGATCGCATCAGCTCCGTGGGAAATGCGGCCGGCAAGGGCGCCGTTATGGCGCTGCTCTCACGAAAGCAAAAGGCCCTGGCGGAAAAAGTGACGAAAGTTTGCGAACACGTGGAGCTCTCCACACATAAGCGGTTCTCGGAAAAATTCGCTCGGGCTCTGCTCTTTGATTGATCAGTCCGAAAGGGAGATTGAAGGCGCAGTCGCCATCAAACTTCCCTCTTTGAAAAAAGGGTTGCAAAACCATTCCGTCAATGGATATGTTCAGGCAGATCAAAAACTACTAAAAATACTTTTAAAGGATTGCTTTTTGAGAGGGTCATATGAAGCAAATTAATGTGGGGATCATTGGGTTTGGCACCGTTGGCGCCGGAACCTATGAGGTTCTGACCACCAACCGGGAGATTATTACCAACCGGGTGGGCGGCGAAGTGGTCGTGCGAAGAATTGCGGATCTCGATATTGAGACGGATCGGGGCGTTCCGGACAAACCGGACCCTGCAATTTTAACCACCAACGCCATGGATTTGATCCTGGATCCTGAAATTGATGTGGTTGTTGAATTGATGGGAGGGCTTGAAAAAGCCAGGGAATTCATTTTAAAGGCCATGGAAAACGGAAAGCATGTGGTCACGGCCAACAAAGCACTTTTGGCGGAGTTTGGATGGGAAATCTACCGTGCTGCGGAGCGTGCAGGGGTGACGCTTGCTTTTGAGGCCAGCGTGGGCGGCGGAATTCCCATTATCGGGGCTTTGAAGACGGGGCTTTCCGGCAATCGGATTCAGGCCTGTATGGGCATTCTGAACGGGACTTCAAACTATATCCTGACCAAAATGGCCCAAGAAAACCTTTCCTTTGAAGCCGCTGTGGAGGCTGCTGTTACCCTGGGATTTGCGGAAGACCCTCCCACGCTGGACGTGGACGGAACCGATGCGGCCCATAAACTGGCCATTATGATTTCCATCGCATTCGGCAGTGCCGTTGATTTCGGTCACGTGTTCCGGGAAGGGATTGTCGCCATCACCCCCGATGATATCCGCTATGCCCGGGAATTCGGATACCATATCAAATTGCTGGCCATTGCCAAGGATCTGGGAGATCAGCTGGAAGCCCGTGTGCATCCGGTCATGATCCCAAAGGATCATATTCTGGCCAATGTGCATGAAGCCTTTAACGCCATTTTTCTGGAAGGGGATTTCGTGGGTCCCACCCTCTATTACGGTCTGGGTGCCGGTCGAAGACCCACCGGAAGTGCCGTGGTCTCGGACATCATCAGTCTGGCCAGAGACGTGGTAATGGAAAAACGAGGCATGGTTCCTCCGTTGGGCCATGTGCAGCCCCCTGGGAAGGCCGTTTCCATTCAGCCCATGGACGCGTTGGTTACCTCTTATTATTTCAGGGTGTCGGCGCTGGATACGACCGGCGTTCTTTCGACCATCTCGGGAATTCTGGCCCAAAACGGCATCAGCATATCTTCGGTGATTCAGAAAGGTCGTGACCGGAAAGGCTCTGTTCCCATTGTCATGCTGACCCACGAAGCCCGTGAAAGTCAGGCGCAACAAGCCATCCGGCTGATCGATGAGCTTGACGTGGTAACCGACAAGACAGTGGTGATTCGCGTGGAAGGAAATGATCTATGAAAAATGAAAAGCAAGGGGAAATGAAATACATTGTGCTGGTAGGAGACGGTATGGGGGACTACCCGCTGCCGGAATTGGAGGGCAAAACACCCCTGGAGGCGGCCAACACCCCCAATATGGACCGCATTGCCGCCTGTCGCATCGGACTTGCCAATACCATCCCGGAGGGCCTTGAACCGGGCAGCGACACGGCCAACCTTTCTCTCATGGGGTACGATCCCGCTGTTTACCATACGGGCAGAGGCCCCTTTGAGGCGGCCAGCATGGGTATTTCGTTGGGAAAAGATGCGGTGGCCTTTCGCATGAACCTGGTGACGCTTAATCGAAAATCAGAGAGCGAAATCATTATGGTGAGCAACAGTGCCGGGGGAATCGCCACTGAAGAAGCCGAAATTCTGGTTAAAGACCTTAAAGAAGAAATGGTCGCTCCGGGGGTCCGGCTTTATCCCGGTGTCGCCTACCGTCACCTTCTGGTATGGGATGACGGTCCTGAAGACGCCGCGACCATTCCGCCCCACGACGTCCAGGACCAGAATATGACCGAATATTTGAATCCCGGGGGTAAGGACGGTATCGTGACACTGATCCGGCGTTCGTGGCCTTTGCTGGAAAAACATCCCATCAATCTGTCCCGTGAGGAAAGAGGCCTTCTCCCGGGAAATTCCATCTGGCTATGGGGACAGGGCAAGGCGTTGAATGTTCCGCTGTTTAAAGAACGCTACGGACTTAGCGGCGGCGTTATTTCGGCGGTGGACCTGCTCAAAGGCATCGGTGTCTATGCGGGGCTCAAGATCATTGATGTGGAAGGGGCTACCGGCTATCTGGATACCAACTATTCCGGAAAAGCAACGGAGGCTTTGAATGCCTTAAATGAACTTGATTTCATGTTTGTTCACGTGGAAGCGCCCGATGAGGCCAGCCACGAAGGAAGCATTTCCAATAAGATTCAAGCCATTGAGGCCTTTGATGAAAAAGTGGTGGGTACCGTCCTTCTGGGAATGGAACGGTTCGACAATTATCGCGTTTTGGTGGCCGCCGATCATTTCACACCCATCAGCATTAAAACCCATAGCACTGACCCCACGCTGTTTGCATGGGCCGGCAAGGAGGACCTGGCGGCAGGAAGGGTCGGTGGTGGTTTTACGGAGCGTTTTGCAAAAGAATCGGGGATTCACTACCGGAAAGGCTATGAGCTACTGCCCGATTTTCTTGGGCAATCTCAATGAGTCCGACCGAATCCCTTGACAGACGAAACGGTTTTGACTTATTTTCGGTGAAAAAAATGAAATGAAGGAGAAAAAGCATGAAAATACTGTTTTTCGGACCCAATGGAAGCGGCAAAGGTACACAGGGTGCCATCGTCAAAGACAAATATGGCATTCCTCACATCGAAACGGGCGTGATTTTCAGGGAAAACATCTCCCAAGGAACGGAACTGGGAAAGGAAGCGAAAGGGTATATTGATCGTGGAGAACTGGTTCCCGACAGCATTACCATTCCTATGATACTGGATCGCYKAAACAAGACGATTGCAAAGACGGTTGGCTTCTGGACGGTTTTCCAAGAAATCTGACCCAGGCAGAGGAGCTGGACAAAGCACTCAAGGAAGCCGGTATCACATTGGATATCGTCATCGATATGAAACTGGATCGTCAGATTGCCAAAGACCGCATCATGGGCCGCAGGCTTTGTGTCAATGACAACAACCATCCCAACAATATTTTTATCGATGCGATCAAACCGGCAGGCGATAAATGCCGTGTCTGCGGCGGGGATCTCAAAAGCCGTTCGGACGATCAGGACGAAGCGGCCATTGACCAGCGCCACAACATTTATTATGACACGGAAACCGGCACCACGGCCGGGCTCCTTTTCTTCAAGGACGTGTCCGCCAAAAATAGTGGCATGCCTCGAATTATTGAGCTGGACGGTAAGAATGCCCTCCAGGAAGTATCCGCTGATCTAATGAAACAACTGGATAAGATTTAAGCAGTTAACCCCGGAACGAAATCTCCGTTTGAGAGGGAACATGCCGATGCTGACGGCATGTTCCCTTTTTTATGGAAAGATCGGTTGTGGTGGAAACCCTTAGACAGTTACAAAATGCATCCTGTGCAAGAAACACAAGAAAAGTTATGAAAAATTTCTGATTATAACGGATTTGGGGGAGTGAGCATTATTTGCCGGAAATTCTAAGCCTTTTCACTTATGGTTTGGTTGGAGAACCGACCATAAGAAAGAGAGGGCCAATAAAATTTCAGCAAATAAATCAACTCCCCGGGTAAATCGTACAATTACCGTTCCATTCGATCAACAGAAATATTTGGAAGTGATTAATGATCCCATCCTTTTTCGGGTCGTGGTCCCTTTTAGGTACACGGTATTTTGGGTTGCGTCCGTAGTAACTCACCCATGGTCCAAATATGATCAGTGAGGCCTGCCGACATGAAGGGTGACGTTGGACTTCCGTACCTTTTGGTCAGCGTTTTATGTGGCAAACAGAGGTTGTAATAAGCCACGGACAATTCGAGCTGGCGCTTGTGGTTTTTACTGTTCTTTGAAAATCTGTAGGTTTTCCGGCTGCAACGTGCATCCATATGCCGAACGGTGCCGTTGTTACGTTCCACGAAGGATGTATTGATCGTATTACTTGCTATCGAATCTTCCAATATGGCTTTTAGTTTTTCCGAGTCACCGAAGATCACTTTGCGGGTAATGCCTATGAGTCTGTTGCGTTTGTACTGCTTGACTACCTGGGCGTACAGCAGCCCTTCGGGTGGAACGAGTTTTGGGTTTGGAGGTCTTCCGGGTCCCGTCCTGCGCGGCGGAAGTACGGTCTTTCCGTAAACCTTGAGCAACGCTCCGGTGTATTGATCCAGTTGATCGCTGGTGAAAAGACTTGGCATATCGGCGGTGATACCTCTTACCTTCTCAAGTAGAGCCACGGCATGCGGTTCCGTGCGTTTGCCTATTACATGGGCAAGAACGAGCTTGTGGACTGGATCAAAGGCGATCCAGATCCAGGCGTCTCCCAAGATTCCCTCAAGCTTCTCAATGGGATCCAAGTGTTTTTCCTTTTTGCCTATGAAGGACCACATCTCATCAAGTTGACACTCCGAGACAGTGGTATTCTTAAGCAAAAAGCGTGAGAGCCGTGTCGCGTGGTCTGCAGCTCGGGCCAGCACCCGCAGGACGGTCTTTTTATCCACGGCCATGATCCGGGCTGAAGCTCTTACGCCAACACCTTCCGTCAGTGCGCGAGCGATGCTTTCGAACTGTGCTTCTTGCAGGTGAGTTTGATAAAACGCTGTGTCTGCTGTTGGTGCCGGTTTTGATCGAGGAGAAAAAGACACGAGGGTCCGTTCGATGTCGATGAACAGACCTGCGATACCGTGGGCCTGTAGGGTGCGGCGAACCGTCGCGAGGGGACGAATGCGGCGGTCGAAGACTGCTCGGCGGGCTCTTTCGTAGATTTGTTGGATGCCGTCGCTTGAATCCAAAAAGGTAATGTGCCGTTGTCGGCAGGCATCGACAGTCACGGTGAGCTTATGTGTTCCCCCTTTTTACCGAGTTGCAGTTTTTCTACAATTCTTTCAACGGTGCGCCTGGAGCAGTCCACCTGGTAATTGGTTTTAAGCTCTAGACGCAGGCGTTCCCCAGTAAGTCTCGGATCGGTCATCTTGCGGTGAACAATGTAATTGACGATTTCCTGGTTCAAAGCGATCAAAGGTCTCCGGCCGCGGGATGAACTCAAAAGGCTGGCATAACCGTTCGACATGAAGTCTCGTTCTAAGCGATAAAAATATTCCCTGGAGAAGCCGAACAATCTGCACGCTTCTGTGACGGCAGCCTTTTCCACACGGGCGACGCGGAGCATCTCGTAGCGGACTTGAGGCAGATCCAGAGGGTCGAAGAACTCATGTTTGCAAAACAGGTCGTGGATCACGCGTTCTGGCCTGAGGTTTATCAGGCCCTCCTTTCGGAGGAATTCGGTTTTGGAATCGTTGCTCATGGCTTACCTCCGCAATTGCTTTGAGGCAAGCGTATCAGACCGGGCACAATATGTCAACCATTTATGTCGTTTTTAAATCTGTCATGGTGTCAATCTTCACATGCAATATCGGTGTGCACAATACGAATATTGATCGACATTAGCGGCAATAAAAAGTTGACAGAGCCAATAATAATCAATATATTAAGGAGTTTTAGAGGTGCAACCCTTTCTGTTCAAGAAGGTTTTGGCATGTAGTATTCCGCAACTAAAGTTTCACCGTTTTTGAACCTTTTCCAATTTTTCCAACCAGTTCCGCGCATTTTTTTTATTATGCGCAGAGAATTTTGGCACGAAAAATGAAAATTTTTTCAATTTTTATGCCAATAAATTCAACTAGTTATTTAACTTTTTACCCTTGAAATTCGCTCCATCTCGTGATAGGATTCGATAACAACTTATTGATATTCCATCGGAAAGGAGCTTGGCAACATGTTTATTCTAAACGATATCTTAAAGCCTCTACAAAATGCTTTTTCTTCCACCAGCAATTCCCGACCGCGTCGCTACTGAGTCTATTTCTTAACATCAGACTTTTCCAGTGTAATTTCAACACCACCGAAACGTGACAATTTCAACACCATTTTCAGAGTTGATATTGGTTTTTGACTTCGATTTGAACGCCGATTCCACCCCACCAGGATACCCGGTTTAATCCGGCATTTTTTCTTTGCTCCATTCTTTTTGCCAGTTGTTTTTTGACACCATAACGATCACCATCCAAAAACGTCAAGAGCAAATCGCCGGAATCATCCCTGCTCAATTCGCAGTTCTGATTGCTGAACATACTCGTTCGTATCGTGGACAAAACACACTTCCAGTCTTCGGGGCTTTGCCATTCACGGCAACACAGGATGGATCTGAAATAGTCAATGGTCATTCTGGCAAGCATAACACAGTAGTAATGCAACTCCACCTTCTCAGGAGAGGTTCCGATGGGCTTATTGAGATAGTAATTTTCAATCAGATCCTTGATACCTGTCTCAACCGGCTTGGCCGCTAACGAAAACAGAACCAGTTCTGCTAATCGTAACGGAACCGGTGATTGCGCGTTGTTCTGTTGCTTCTGCAGAATAAACTGGAATGTGAGAGGCGGTGTTTTTTGAGAAGAGGTCTTGAAAAGGGTTTTTTTCTTATAGGTTTACAGATAATTGAAAGCCATGTGGCATCATGAGGTTTGAGAGGGTTTAGATCGGCTTAGAAAAATGGATTAGCCGGCATCTGTTTTTCTGAGAGAAGGCCCATCGATATGAACATTGATGCACCGATGGTTGAGGCGATCCAGCAGAGCATCGACCATGTCCTTTGGTTCAAGGAGGGAATACCATTGTTCAGGCTGGAGATTGGTCGTAATAATGGTGGGCCGCCCGGCTTCATATCGCTCTTTCATGAGTTTGAAAAAGGCGTTCATTTGCTCCTTTTTCAGGGTCAGGTATCCCAGTTCATCGAGCAACAGCAGATCATATCGGCACAGGGCATTGAGTAGTTTGGGGGTGGATCGATCGGCGAGAGAGGCATAGAGTTGATCCAGCAAATCCTGAACATTATAAAAACGCCCCCGGTACCCGGCAATAATGGCTTGACGGAGTATGCCGACGGCCAGGCCTGTTTTCCCTACGCCGGTCTTTCCGTGAAATACGATGTTTTCTCTTCGATTGATGAAATCAAGGCCGGACAAAGTCATCATCCGGCTTTTCCGGACTCCGGGCTGAAGATCAAACGGAAAGGAGTTGAGGGTCCAGTCCCATGGGAGCCGTGCAATCTGAAGCCGATAAGTCATGCTCCGCTCCTGCCGGAAACGTAATTCCTCAGCCAGGAGGTTGTATATGACCTCGTAAACGGAAAGCCCGTTCTTTTCGGCCAAAGCCAACTGCTCATCGAAGGTCTTCACCATGCCTTTAAACTTCAAGTCAATGAGTAATTGCTCAATTTTCTTTTTCATGACAGATCAAAAAAGTCACCCGCGGTATAATCGAGGATGATGTTTTCCAGACGGGACAGATCAAAAAGTCGATACTTAAGGGCCTGTCTTACGGCTTTGAGAAAAGGCTCACCGGGATAAGTCCGTTGCAGATGCAGCAGACGGCGTAACTTGACCACGCCACGACCATGGCTTCTTTTCTTCAGTTCGGCCACATACGCATCCAGAACGGCATCATTTCCCACCAACAGCTGTTCTTCTTTTGAAGGGACCCGGGCATCCTTTTTTCTTCGAATCGGAACATGATGTCCCGGCACAGTTGTTCGCGTATCACGTTTATCCAGAATACGGT
>ADZZ01000581.1 GCA_000179315.1 delta proteobacterium NaphS2 | reverse complement strand
CGTGTCATGGCGCGTTGGCGCGCGCCAACATTAAAGACGCACAAAAACTGATGGCCCACCTGGAAAATGAACCTTTATCCACGAGGGAACTGGCCCATTTTTACGAACATTACCAAAAAAGCAACCGGTCTGTTCGAGACCGCATGCTGGAAAATCCCTTTCTTTTCATAAAGGTTCAAAATGAAAGAATCCAATCCGAACAGGCCAAGGAGATTCATGACGGACCGGAAGGCAAATGGTTCAAGGATATTAAAATGGTATATGCTGTGCTCGGACGTCTGCTGAAAACCGTTTCCCATGTCCATTATCCAAAAAGCGATCCATTTAAGAAACAAACCCTGAAAGCCTGGGTGAACAAAGTCGAAAATCAGGCGGCAAAACTCAAAAAAGAGATAGAGCCATGATCAGACAATCCAAAAAAGATGCCATTTTGGAACTGAAAAATACCGGTATGAGTTTGCGCAAAATCGCCCGAACGCTCAAGGTCAGCCGAAATACCATCACGAAGATCTTAAAGGATCCGGATGAAGCAGCACCCCACAGAGAATCCCGGCATGAAGAACATGTCCCTTTAATCCGCGATCTTTTCAAGGAATGCAAAGGAAATGCCGTGCGAGTGGCGGAGGAACTGGAAAGCCGCCATCAGATCACGATTCCTTATCAAAGTCTGACCTGGATCATGAGAAAACACGAGATCCGGAAGCGAAAAAAAAGACGCGCGGGACAATACCATTTTAAACCCGGTCAGGAGATGCAGCATGATACGTCACCCCATCAGGTTACCATTGATGGGAAAAAAGTATCGGCCCAGTGCGCTTCCCTGACACTGGCCTTTTCCCGAAAGCTTTTTATTCAGTATTACCCGCGTTTCACCCGGTTTGAGTGCAAGGTTTTTCTGTCAAAAGCCTTCGATTTTATGGATGGG
>ADZZ01000582.1 GCA_000179315.1 delta proteobacterium NaphS2 | reverse complement strand
AAATCGCCGGTTTTTGTGCTTTTTCACGGAACCGCTGACAATGCTGGAAGAGGGCGTTCTGACCTTTAACGAAATCACCTATGCGGTGGGGTATGAGGATATTGCATTTTTCAGAAAAGTGTTTGTTCGGCTGACGGGGTTACGGCCTACAGAATACCAGAAACGGTTTACGGGCTACCCCTGTAATGCACTATTCTGATGAGGAGGGGAAAGAAAAAGCTTTTCGGGTTTCAGTCCAACGCCATTTGATACCGGATCCGCAGGTCGTTTCCCCAAGACGGTTTCAGGAAACCCTCGTGTTGTAGGCGACCCACCACGATTCCCGCATCAACACCCACATCACGGGAAAACATAGGGATGTCCTTGGTGTGGAATGATTCCCGAGCAATAAATTTGGACCATTTGTCCTTCGGAATTAAAATACCAGATGCAAATTCGTCCGCTTCCCTTTCAAGTTTTTCCAATTCGGGATTTCCATTGTCGTACTCCACGATGATTTTGTTGCGATCGTGCAGTAAGATGTGACCCAGTTCGTGGAAAAGACTGAACCAGAAGATGTCGGCCCACTTTCCCCGGATAGAGAGCATCAATACGGTCTTCTCCCGTCCTGCCGGAAAGGTGGCGCCGTGCGCATAGGTCTTGGGAAAGTGCGGCAGGATGACCAATGCGATTCCGGCTGCTGATAGCAAATCGTTCAGTCGCGGGAGGAAAGTATCAGGTGGTTGAAGCGTCAATGCCCTGATTTCGGGTATGGCAGCCTTCAGTCGGTGTTGATCAAAAGGAGCGCAATCGATCTTTCGCGCTTTTAGTTCGCCGAGACGCAGCCATGCGGAAACCGCTTCGGGCGACCGCTCCTTTTTCCCGGCGCCACAACGGAACGCCGCCTTGTAACGTCTTAGCGTTATTACGGTTTTCAGGGATGTCACTCCGAAAAACTTTTGGAGCGCGAGTACTTTGTCCGGTCCCTTCGTCAACTTTGGAACGGCACCCATGTTGGCAAGAACCGCGTAGCAAAAAGGCTTGATGAGCGCTGTTTCCTCTTTCAGTTGATCTCGTTCTTTTATTTGTTGTTGCCTTGCCAGTAAGAGCCGATACTCCGCCTCAAGACCGGTCCAGACATGGGCCGGAACCCCGACAACCTTTTCCAACTGAAGCGCGGTATCCGGGGTGATGGCTTTTCTGCCCTTGAAAATGGGACTCAACTTCGGGGCGGGTCGCCCCATCCGTCGAGCCAACTCGTCCTTGGTTATGCCGAGTTCCTCCAATACTTCCTCCAGATATTCTCCGGGAGGAATGGCCAGGTCCGTTTGAACGACCATATCAGTCTCCATAATGTTTGCTCACCTCCTCGACTCTGGCGATTTCCATGCAATCACCTTCAAGGCTGAAGATGAGGCGATGAAAACCGGTCAGCTTCACAGCCCACTGCCCCCTGCGATTTCCTTTCAAGTTATGGCATCGAAGTCCCGGAAGTTGCTTTAGTTCATCGATGTCGGTTGCAGTTTTAATGATGTTTACGCGTTGAATGAATTTCCTGGCAACTTCTTTGCCGTAGGCTTTTTCTGCTTCGCGATGATGGGTATATTGTTTTTCGAGTTTCCGTGTCCGAAATCTGACTTTCAAAATCAGCCCTTATCACACTGGCTCTTTATCTTTTGGGTAAAGAATAAGATTTTTCCTGTTTGTTGTCAAGATGATATTTTACCCAATGGGTAAAGAAAGACTGATCCTCAAGAAATCCTCCTTGAACAAACGCTTGTGTGAAACTTCATCCATTTTGTCGTCTGTAGGAGCGGCGTCTCGCCGCGACATTCGGTTCAGATCGTGGCTGGAAGCCGCTCATACAGGAGCAATCTGGGATCATGAAGAATGCAAGCCCCCAGGGCCAGGCGCTGCTTTCATCCTCCGGAGAGACTTCCGGCCAACTGCTTTTCGAACTCTCCGATCCGATTCGCCCGATGCAGGCATCCACTTTTCTTTTTCGGTTTCCAATGTGGTATACCCGCGCCATGAAGTCCAGATTTTCCCGGACTGTCAGGTCTTCGTAAAGGCTGAACCGTTGGGACCCAGGAAACCAAAAATTTCCTCTTTGGCCACCTGGATGCTCAGGTTTTTGACCACCGTTTTCAGACCGAAGGATTTGGTCAGGCCCTCAACTTCGATGACCAGATCCGGCTCACCCATGGACGCTTTCTCCATGTGCCTCGCGCACATCAACCGGTTGACCCGGGTGCAGGCGAAGGGCAACGGCCGGTTCCACGGCGGCCTCAATCATGAACACCAGCTTTGCGCGGCCTGTGTTTTCTGATCCAGATTCCACCGGGCCTGCACCAGCTGTTCGCTCACGGCGTCGGCTTCGGCCTCCGCGGCTTTGATTTCATCGGGTCGTGCGCCCAGCCGCGCCGTAGCGAGATCCGCTGAAATAGCCTGAACCTGCCGCTGCATCTGTGTGAACTCGGTGCGGGCCCTGTCCAGGGATTCACGTGAAATGAACTGCTTTTTGTTGAGTTTGACTCGGCGGTCGTATTCCAACCGCGCCAGTTCAAGACCCGCCTGGGCGCTAACGCCTTCTCAATTTTCGATCGGTTCCATCCATCATTGGAGATGTCCTTCAGATGCGCTTTTAGGGCCAAGGAAAAATGCTATTGATTTTGCGTCGCTTCAATGGATATCATTATCTTTGCATCTTTTCCCACCACTCCCATCCTCATGAATTTTCCGTCACCCACGTGGTATGAAAGGCGATCAATGGTCATGTGTGCCTCAAATCCGGCCACCCGCTGTTTGGGGTTGAACGGATTCGGTTTGCTGCCGAAATAGGTGAAGGGAACTGTCACATTTTGGCTTACATCCTTAATCGTCATGGTTCCGCTGACGGTGTATCGGTTCCCCTCGAGATGCTTTATAACGGCGCTTTTAAAGGTCATTTTCGGATATTTTGTCTCATCGAAAAAATCACCCGACAGAAGGTGATGGTCCCTCTTGGCGTTATTGGTGTTGACGCTTTTGACCGCCACCGTAAAATCAAACCGGCTTCCCGCCAGATCGGCCGGGTCAAACCGGATGACGGCATCAAATTCATCGAAACTTCCTCTGACGGTGGAATAGATGTGTTGAATGTCAAAGTGCACCCCCGAATGGGGGAAATCGACGCTCCATGCAGATGCTTTTGCATGGGCCAAAGGGGCCAGTATGCCGACGGCGAAAAAGACGAAAATGGTATAAATTAAATTTTTCATTTTTCAGATCACTTTCAAAATATCAGCTACACTTTTTACGATCCGTCCATATCCTTCATGAACATAAATGCCTATCTGGGCGATAAGCGAATAGGCCAAGCCGATCTGTGCCAACACATAACCCGTGATGGTAAATTGACTGACGCTGAACAGGCCGATGCCGAATTGGGAAACGGTCAACAGGCCACAGGCAAACTGGCCGATGGCGATTACGCCTCTGGCGGGAACCGGTCGTCCAGTGGGTCGAATCTTCATTTCATACCAGAAAAGGGTGTCATAGGCAATCTATACTGTTCAAGATAAGGTTTGTCTTGAGCGCATGATCGAACAAAACAAAAACACCGTGGATCCATTTGCAAAAAATTTGTGTGGTGCTTCATGGTGTCATCAATACAATAATACCCTATGGCCGAAAATAACGGTTGGCCTTGATTTTGCTTAACAACCAAACAATTCTCCCAGTTTTCGAGGGAACGCCGGTTCCCGTATCATCTTTTTCAAAATCTGTGGGAGCCTGCCTGTTTCCTTCCTTTTTTTGTCTAATTCCTGCAAAACCAATTTGCTGTCAACCCGCGCAAAACGTTGTTCCAGCGTATTGCAACCATCAAGTATAATGTCGAGATACTCCTTGTTCTCAAGGTTTTTGACGAGGGGAGTGTCCGAGAGGATTGTTTTCAATGTCTTGTTCAAAGAAATTGTCCCTGTTTTTTTGCGGTATTTTCTTTTGAGATCCCTGAAAAAGCGCTCCAGAATATTGTTGGTTCGTTGGGGCTGGATAAGTTGTTCTCCAGTAGCGGTATGAACAGAGATGGGATCTGCGAAGAGCTTATCCCAATATGTATCTATCTGCTGAATCATCTTTTTGTATTCATCTCTCTTTGACAAGGTTTCTTCAGATTTTAATTTTTCCTGGAACGCTGCTACCTTTTCCTTGATCGTTTTCATATCCGTATCATCGCCATCATCATTGAGGCCATTTTTTCCTTCTGGAAGTGCGATGCGGAGCGCCTCTCGCAGTGCATTGAAGATCTCTGCTTTCTTATCGAGGGCTTTGGCTGATCTTTTTAGGGTTTGATCAGCCATGACTGGCTTGATCAATCTGAAAAGCTTGTGAAGAGGTTTATGCGTCTTTTCGTATTTGTGCGGGCTTTCCCAAATTGCCTCAACAAGGGTGTAAACCGTTTTCAATCTGTGATAGAAAGCGAGGTGAGGAAGATCGAAAGGAAAGCCATATCCATTCAGTTCCGCCGAAATATCAAAAACCCACTGAATCAAAGCAAATGCGGACGCGATCGACATTTCGGCACCGGTTCTGACATCCCCATGCTTTATGCCGGCATTTAGTTGCTCCATTACCTTGCGGTCTTGAACAGCAGTTCTTTCAAGACTCTTGGCCATCCGTCGAAGCGAACCACGGATCTTGTGCTTTTTGAGGCGATTCCTGATTTTTTTGTATTCATCTTCCATCAAGTCCTTGCCGATATCTCTTAAAAAATGAAAATGGCAGATAAAATCAGGTGTTCCCGGGAATACCGCTGCAATAGCCGAAAGGATTCCCTTTCCCATGTCGTGAACCAAGGCGATTGGGTCGCCGTATTGCCCTTTGATTTTTCAAAGAACGGAATGAGCAACTCGCTTTGTTCCGAAGGGATTTTTATATTGTCCAGAACGACTTCGGCAATACCGTCCAGACCTGTAAACAGGTGTGGGCTATCGCCCTCGCATGTTCCATCAACGTGAAGGATATATCCGCCGCGCTGATCCATCGCGCTTCTTATTTTTTGGCGACTTTCGCGATGGGCCACGGCAAGGTAGGTGACAAACTTCTTGCCTAAAAAACTCACTTCTCTATCAGAAATCGAGATGTTTTTCCGAGCCAATTCACTCACAATGTCCTTTTCGCTGCGGCAGTGAACAAAGAGGGCATACCCCACATATACAATAACGTCATAGCCAAATGTACACCGGTGCGGTGCAAGGCTCTTCAACTCTCGGCAAGTGTATACCTTACCGTCATCCTCCGATTGCATGATGGTTTCTTTGGCCCGGAATGCGCCGATATCCAGGGTCACGACTTTCTTTTCCCGCGTCTTTAACACTTTATTGTTCCCGAAACAGAAGGCCTCTTCTGAAAAGAAGTGTACTGTTGGCATTTCGAAAAACAGGTTGCCTGCACAGACACCTTCCACAACTTTTTCAATATGGTCCTTAAGGCAACGGATCACTTTGTATCCGGAATTTTTTTTAACAGACCATGATGGTTCAGAAAAGCCTCAATTACCTGAGGTTCAATCCGGATTCCCTGCTCTGCAACTCTTTCGAACAGTTCCTCGATGCTGCTATGAGGGTATTTGACAAGTTGAACAAGAATCATCACGCTTTCCGAATCTGTCGGAAATCTTACATGATGCGGTCTGGACAATCCCGATTTTTGCTCCTGATATTTTTCCTCGGAGAAGTATACAAAACGTCCTTGATGCTTTTCTCGTCGGATTCCCGGAGCATGCTGCAGCCGGGAAAAAACGGAACTGTTAGGGACAATTTCAACCAGTTGGGCAATCTGTCTGGCATTCAATCCCGTTTCAGATCTCTCGATAAGCTGAGAAATTGTCTGCATAAGGTTTCCGTATTGTGAAAAAAGGATCTCCCGGTATTTCCATATGCCGTGTTCATCAAATCGCGGAATTCCCGGAAGACTGTAATAACGCCCATTCATATTAAAGCTCGTGTAAGTCCGCCATTTTTTCAGTTGTCTTCTGGCGGTGGTCACGGAAGAATCGAGGAGATCCGCAATCTCTTCGATTGTGACCACTTTTCGTTTTTGAAATTCCTTGATGGCCTTTTCCGCATCCATATCCACCCCATGGCAAAGTATGTGCAATAAACAATCATTTTGCGCATACTTTGCCATGCCGGTAGGCGCAAGTCAACAATTTTTCCATAATATGGTTGGTATGTTATGTGAAAATCAGGTAAAACTGAGTGCATGGCAGATGCGCATACTTGATCAGAATCTGCGAGAAAAGCGTAACCATTCGAATAATATGGGGTATTCATTTAGCAACCGTTATTTTCGGCCATAGATAATACCCACGTTCAAGTTTGTATAAGTGCATGATTTGTAAAGCATAAAGATGTTGCATTTCAGCTGTACAGAATTTTGCATCTGAGAAAAAATAGGATAATGTGCTCACACATTTTTCCCCGAGCCACATGCGATTGATCGCTGAAAGACTGAATCTTGCGCCCAAAACCAAAGCTGTTGCAACCAGCGTCAAATTGTAAAACTGGGCATTCGTCAAGGCCGGTTGAAGAAACGCCAGCCCTGAAACCAGAAAAGAAAGCCGCCTGGCACACGGAACTTGCATGAATTTCCCCTGATTTTGTAGTAAATGATAACAATGCACCAAGGTATTTTCTCACAGTATCCACCATATGTCCGGCTCTTTAATTCGAAAACTCAAGCATATAAAGCACTTACTTTTCCACAAACATGAATAGCAGAGACGCATCATGGGGCAAATCGAGGAACTTGCACAAAAACTGAAAGGGCGCAAGCGCATTTTTTTGTGGGGTATCATGGGTGTGGGCAAATCGACCCTGGCCCTTGAATTGGCGCGTTGGTTCGGTCGGCACCACGGCGGGGGCCGGATACTGGCCCTGGACCCCGGCAGTCCGGCTTTCGGTGTCCCTGGCGCCCTGAACCGGGGCCGGTGGGACGGCGACACTCTTCATTGGGACGGTTGCCGGGCCTTGTGCTCCCTGGACGCGGCCCGTTTTCGCCTTCCCCTTGTCCAGGCCGCCGGCCGTCTCCTGAACGACGCTTCCCGAGCCGGTTTTCGCGGTCCCCTTGTCATCGATCCGCCGGGGGTGGTCCGCGGCGTGGCAGGTGCGGAACTGCTCACGGCCCTCGTCAGAGTTCTCCAGGTGGATCAGGTGCTGGCCCTGGTGCGGAAGGGCACGTCCCTGCCCCTGGGTGCTGAGCTGACCTGGCTCCCGGTTGAGGTGTTGGAGCGATCCGCCCCCCCCGATGCCGCACGGCCACCCCGAGGTGAGAGGGCCGCACGGCGTACCGGCCTGTGGGACACGTATCTGGCGCATTCGACGGAAGAAACATATTCTCTGCCAAATACACTCGTTTTGGGGACACCGCCCCCCCAACACCTGCCCCATGCCTGGGCCGGGCGTCAGGCCGCCCTCCTGGATACCCGGGGACGCACCCTGGGGATGGGAGAGGTGACGGGCCTTACCCACGGGATTTTGACCTTACGGATGCCCGCGCATCAAAAGGGTGCGGTTGCGGGGATACTCATTCGGGATGCGGGACGAAATGCCCGGGGCTGTCTGGAGACCATCCCCCACGCGGCGCCCCTCCCCCAACGGCGTGTTCCCCCGGAAATGAGGCCCCTGGACATCACCCCGGACCCCGGCAGCGCGCCGGTCTTCAGCCATGTGGGACCCGCCTGGGCCACTCTGGTGGGGGGCGTTTTCGGCGATCCCCTGGTGCATGTGCGCCTCCGCAACCAACGGCGGGGCATCCTCTTCGACCTGGGGAGTGCGGCGCGGCTGGCCCCCCGGGTGGTTCATCAGGTGAGCGCCGTCTGCCTGAGCCACGCCCACTTGGACCATATCGCGGGATTCCTCTGGTTTTTGCGCACAAGGATCGGCGCCTTCGGTCCCTGCAAAATCTTCGGCCCCCCAAAGACCCTCACGCGCATCGAGAATTTTCTGGGCGCCGTTACCTGGGACCGCATTGAAAACAATGCCCCCGTTTTCGAGGTGGGGGAGTTTGACGGCGCTTGGCTCAAACGGGCGCGGCTTACGCCGGGCAGCCCGAAGGTCGTCCTCCCCGCGCTGCCGGTGGAAGAGGGCGTGCTTCTGAAAGAAGACATGCTATCCATCAAGGCGGTGGTCTGTGACCACAAGATTCCCTCCCTGGCCTATGCCCTCACTTTTCACATGGAGATCCGTGTGCGCAAGGATCGGCTAACGGCCTTGGGACTGGCGCCCGGGCCTTGGCTGGGATTGCTGAAGGCGTGTATCGCCAGCAAGAGGCCCGAGGTCGAAATCGATCTGCCCGACGGAACCAGGCGCAGTGCCGGAGAATTGGGCCGGGCGTTGACCATCATCCGGCCGGGCAGGAAACTGGTCTATGCCGCCGACATGGCCGATACGGCTGCCAACCGGGAGAAGGTCACAGCACTTGCAGACGGGGCCCACACCCTGTTCTGTGAAGCCCCCTTTGCCATGGCCCACGAGGATAAAGCCCGTGCGACCCAGCACCTCACCACCCTGGCTGCCGTGGAAATCGCCCGAAAGGCCCGCGTGGCGCGCCTGGTTCCCTTTCATTTCTCCAAGCGCTATGAAAAGGATCCCGCCGCCGTCTTTCATGAGATTCTCTCAGCCGCAGGACCCGTGAAAATCATTGGCCATTTTCATCCATCGGGAACGGGTAATCAAAATTTTTGATCTGTAGGATCTGCCGGGCGAAGGCCTTCTGGAACCTGTAAGTTGACGGCAGGAAGGCAAGCCAAACAAATGTCATCAAGAAAGCAACAAAAAACGCCACCGTTTTCCTTGCGGCGGCTGCGCAAAACGTTATATGTATTGGATCTAATTGATACCGCAAGAGAAAAAATCCGATTTATAATGAAAGGAGATAGGAAATGCCGGAATTCTGCAATCCATTTACAGTGATGCAAGGTGATCGAAAGCTTTCACAGGAGGAGCTGATTCGTGCCATCAGATTTATGATTGCCGCTGAATACGAAGCGATACAGCTTTATCAACAGACGGCAGAGAGCACGGATAACGATCTTGCAAAGGAAGTTCTCATGGATATTGCCAATGAGGAAAAGGAGCATGCCGGAGAGTTTCTCCGCTTGCTACGAGAGTTGGACCCTGAAGAAGAAAGTTTCTATAAAGAGGGGTATGAAGAAGTTGAAGAGATGATTGCAAAACTCAAAAAATAATGCACTCGCTGTGTAGGCCTGCAGGCCGATGTTGGTTTGGAAGATGATATTGTCAGGCTATTTCAGGAGCTTGCACAGCCTATCGTATGCTTGATGTCAAATGAAGCATCGTATGTGAACGGTGCTTTGCTTGATGTCGCAGGTGGGAGATAGCGCCTGACAGGCGTTGAAGATTCCAAGGACGAATATGGATGGATATTGAAGATTCTAAAAAATGTTTTGATCTGAATGAAACGTTCAAGGTTGTTCTTCTGCGTCACGGAGAAACCGAAGGGAATGTCAAGGGTATTGTCCAGGGTCAATGGGATACGCCGCTTACGGCAAAAGGGATTGAATCCACATTGAGAAAGGCGGAAAAGATACGGGGTTTGGAATTTGATGCCGTTTTCTGCAGTGATCTTTCGAGGACTGTGGAAACATTGAAATTGATACAACGCGCCGTGCCGCAGTTGCCAAAACCTGTCTACACGGAAAAACTTCGTGAAATTGATTTTGGTGATTTTACGGGGCAACCGAAAAAGGAACTGATGCCCACCATATTGAAGCACAAAGCGGCGCCGGATCTTCCGTACCCCAATGGAGAGTCGGGTGGTGCGTTTACGGAACGCGTAAAAACGTTTTTTTCCATGCTCAGGGAAGCGTTTTCCGGAAAACAGATCCTTGCAGTTACCCATTACGGTGTGATGGAAACGGTGGCCCGGCAGTTTGCCGAGCCGCCGTCCTATGACAAAATTCATATTGGTACCGATGCGGTATGGCGGGTTTGCTTTACGTGTAACGGGATAGCGGAAAGAGAGATCCTTTGATCCGGAAACGGAGAAAGCGAAAATATTTCAGGCGAGTTTTGAGGCGGGTGTGGTTCAGTTGGCAGTGATTCGGCGGGCCAGTCGGATGCCTGTTTCAAGCGCCTTTTCGTTCATGGCCATAAAATCCGGCGCTATTTTGTCTTTCAACACTTTCAGGACCGAATCCGGTTTGACCAGGCCCGTCAATTCAAGCAAAGCGCCCAGCATGCAGATGTTGAAGACAATGGGTTTGCCGATCTTTTCCATGACGACCTGGTATATGTCCAATTCCACCTGACGGGCATCAACATTGAAATCGATTTTGACAAATTTGCTGTCCGTGAGCATGAGGCCACCGGGCCGTAGAATGCCGGCATACTTGTTATAAGCAGTCTGGGTCAGACAGATCAGGATACTGGGATTAATGACCTTGGGATGGTGTATGGGCGCTTCCGAAATAATGACATCGGCGCGCGTGGCGCCCCCTCGGGCTTCCGGGCCGTAACTTTGTGTTTGTACTGCGTTCAGGTTTGATTCATACACGGCTGCTGCTTCGGCAAGGATAATGGCCGCCGTTATAACCCCCTGACCCCCTGAACCGCTGAACACAATCCGTTTATCCATGATGCTCTCCCTCGATAATACCTTTATCCTTTTGTGCCGCTTTCTGAAGATCCGCTGTAAGTTGCTGGTACGTTGCCACGTATTCCGGCTCGTTTTCCTGTACAAAGATGCCTCGTTGGATGTGTTCAGGAGATGCTTCCGCTTTCTTAGAACCGATTTTGACGGTGTTTTCCTGATAAATTTTCATAATTTCCACGGCACCCCCCAGTTTGTTTTTCCGGCCGTAGTAAGTGGGGCACTGGCTCATGATTTCAACCACTGAAAACCCTTTGTGCAAAATAGCCGTCTTGAGGATATCAATCATTTCTTTTACGTGATAGGTGGTGGTCCTGGCCACAAAAGTTGCGCCGGCACCCTTGGCCAGCGCTACAGCGTCAAAGGGTTTGGAATCGGTTCCATGAACGGCGGTGGTGGCCTTTTTCCCCGTCGGCGTGAGCGGCGAAAACTGTCCCCCGGTCATTCCGTAAATATTGTTGTTCATGATGACGGCCGTCAGGTCCACATTTCGCCTGGCCGCATGGATCAGATGGTTTCCGCCGATGGCCAGCGCATCCCCGTCCCCCATGGGAACGATCACGTTCAATTCGGGTCGGCCCATTTTGACCCCCATGGCGAACGCGAGGGCCCGACCGTGAAGGGTGTGCATGGTGTGGAAGTCCAGATATCCCGGCATGCGGGAGGAGCATCCGATGCCGGACACCACCACAATGTCGTTTTTCTTCAAATTCAACTGGTCTATGGCCCGTATCATGTTCCCCATGATAATGCCGTGACCGCAACCGGCGCACCAGATGTGCGGCAGGAAGCGCTGGCGAAGGTAATCTTTCACTGGCATCTTATACTCCTTTTCCCCTGATCATGTTCAGTACGTTCAGAATATCAGCCGGCGAGATGGAGGCGCCGTCAAAACGATTGGCAAGGTAGACCCTTTCAGGTCGCATGACGGCCTTCCTCACTTCCTGGCAGATTTGTCCCATGTTCATTTCCACTACCAGCACATGCGTTTTTCCCTTACACCTGTCTCTTACCAGCTGCCGCGGAAAAGGCCAGATGGTCTGCAATTCCAGAAGTCCCAATTTAAGGCCCCGCTGCCTTCGCTGTTCCACGAGATGCAGGGCGGTTCTGGCGGCGCTTCCGAAGGAAATAAGCAGAATTTCGGCATCTTCCGTGTAATGCTCTTTATAACGGGCCAGCAGATCGGCTTTGTTTTCAATCTTGTCTACCAGGTGGTGCAAAAGATCATAGGCCACCTTGGGATCGTTTGATGGAAATCCCCACATGTCGTGAACCAGCCCCGTGACGTTATACCGATGGACCCCGCCAAAATCGCTCATGGGAAGCCTGCCGTCTTCACGGGTCAGATAAGGATGAAAGTTGGTGCCTTCGGGTACCGATGTGCGAAGCCGCTCAACCACATCAATTTCACCGGGTTCGGGGATTAAAACTTTTTCACGCATGTGTGCCACCACTTCGTCAAGAAGCAGAATCACCGGTGTCCGATAGGTTTCGGCCAAATTAAAGGCTTCCACAGTCATCAGAAATACATCCTGCAGGTTGCTGGCGGTGAGGGTGATGATGGAATGGTCTCCGTGGGTCCCCCATCTTGCCTGCATGACATCCCCTTGGGCAACGCCCGTGGGAAGGCCCGTACTGGGTCCCCCCCGTTGCACGTTGACCACAACCGAAGGGACTTCGGCCATCACCGCGTATCCGATGGCTTCCTGCTTGAGGGAAAACCCGGGGCCACTGGTGGCGGTCATCGCTTTTAACCCTGTAAGGGATGCCCCGATGATGGCGCACATGGATGATATTTCATCTTCCATCTGAATGAATTTCCGGCCCAGTTCCGGCAGCTTTTCGGATAGAATTTCGGCGAGTTCAGTTGAGGGGGTAATGGGATAGCCAGCGAAGAACTGTAACCCCGCGTAGAGCGCTCCTCTGGCAATGGCCTCATTGCCTTGTATGAATACTGTACCGGATTTCACGATTTATCTTCCTCCAGTTTAATGGCAAGGTCGGGGCACCTCAGTTCACAAAGTCCGCAATTGATGCATTTTTCGGGATTGGCCCAGTGGGCCTTGTCCTGGTCATCCATAACCAGAACTTCTTTGGGGCAAAATGCAGCGCAGATGCCGCACCCCTTGCACCAGTCCCTGTCGATTACCACCTGTTTTTTGGGTTCCATGTCGTTTCTTTCCGAATGTTGGTCCCTTAAAGGAAAATAGGTTTACTGCACGGAGCGTGCTTTTTTAAAATAAAAGGGTCCATCATAGACATTATGAATCATAATGCAAGGTTGTTCTGCATTCTTTATCACAAGAAACTTTTTTAGCAAAAATTACATTCATTTTCAATAATAATCGTAGCAGGTTACCCAAAATACGCTTGTGTGTAAAGATCTTGACAGACATGCCGGGTTTGGCTATTGATTAAATTTCGGCACGGCATCTTGAGCCTTTTAGGGGATCAACTTTAAATGCGAATGATCTGTTCGGGGGACATGTGATGAAAGAAATCAGTGAACTGGATTTTCCGGAAGACTTGTATTACACGGAAGAACATGAGTGGGCACGGGTAACGGATGGAAATGTGACCATCGGCATCAGCGATTATGCCCAGGATCAGCTCGGGGACGTGGTATTTGTGGAGATGCCTGCGTCCGGGGATCAATTCAAGAAGGGAGACGCGTTCGGCACCGTGGAGTCGGTGAAGGCCGTTTCGGAACTTTACATGCCCATTGACGGTGAAGTGATTCGTGTCAACCAGACCCTTGAAGACGCGCCGGAACTGCTGAATCAAAGTCCTTACGCGGATGGGTGGATTCTTGAGATCAAGCCGGGGGATGCATCACAGTTGGAAACTATTTTGAACCGGGATGCCTATCTCAAAATGTTAAAAGAGTCCTGAGCCATGCGTTATCTGCCCCACACCCGGGAGGATATCGCGGTCATGCTGCAGGCTGTGGGACTTGAAAGCATGGATGCGCTTTTCTCCGCCATTCCGGATGATTGCGGTCGCCGGGATATTCCGGATCTTCCGGAGCCGCTGACGGAATGGGAACTGGATGAACACATGGCGGCCCTTTCGGGAAATGGCGCCGTAACGGGTCATCATGACAACCCTCACATGGTATTTCTCGGGGCGGGCCGGTATGAGCATTTTATTCCCGAAACCATTTCCTATCTTCTGGGCCGTTCGGAGTTCACCACCGCCTATACGCCCTATCAACCGGAGATGAGTCAGGGAACCCTTCAGGCAATCTATGAATACCAGACCCTGACGGCCCGGCTTCTGGGGCTCGATGCGGCCAACGCGTCGCTTTACGACGGGGCTTCCGCTCTGGCCGAAGCACTGCTCATGGCAACGCGCATTACCCGAAAAAAAAAGGTGGCGCTTTCCGGTTTGGTTCACCCCCATTATCGCCAGGTGGTTCAAACGTACCTGCGTCCTTCGGGTATCGAAATCGTTGATCTTCCCTATCTTTCAAACGGCACGACGGATACTTCCGCTTTAGGGGCCATGGAGGACCTGGCGGGAGTGGCCGTTCAGTCCCCCAATTTCTGGGGATGCATTGAAGGCCTGGCGGAAATAGGGGACATGTGCGAAAAAAGCGGGACGCTTTTCATTACGGTGTTCACCGAGCCCCTGGCCTATGCCCTTTTTAAAAATCCGGGGGATCAGGGCGCCCATATCGCCTGTGGGGAAGGTCAGAGCCTGGGGATTCCCAGGTGGTTCGGAGGACCGGGGCTGGGTATGTTTGCCTGCCGAAGCCAATATATGCGGAACATGCCCGGGCGCCTGGTGGGACAGACCGAAGACAAGCAGGGACGGCGCGGGTTCGTGCTCACCCTGGCCACCCGGGAACAGCACATCCGCCGTGAAAAGGCGACGAGCAATATCTGCACCAACAGCAGCCTTTGCGCCCTTATGGCGGCCATGTACATGGCATCACTGGGGGGAACGGGCATCCGGGAATTGGCCAGACTCAATTACGATAAGGCTGCTTATCTGAAGGGGGCCCTGCAACGGGCGGGGTTTCGAATTCCTTTTGAAAGTCCGTGTTTCAATGAATTCGTGGTTGAGTTCCCGCCAGGGTTCAAAGCCACCTACGACAGACTCCTTCGAAGAAATATTGTGGCCGGCTTACCCCTTGACCCATGGTACCCCGAACTGAAGCATCACTATCTCCTCTGTGTGACGGAGACCCGGACAAGATCCCATATGGATGCCTTTGTTGAGGAGGTGACGTCATGAGCAAGCCCCTGGCGCCCACCGGCCTGAACATGAACGAGCCGCTGCTTTGGGAAATGGATAAACCCGGCCGAACGGCTTTTTCCATGCCCCGGCACGATGTGCCGTCGGCGCCTCTCCATGATGATCTTGCAGGTGACGGTCCCGATTTCCCCGATTTAAACGAGATGGGGGTGATCCGGCACTATACAAGGCTCAGCCAATGGAATTTCGGTGTGGATACCGGCATGTATCCATTGGGTTCCTGTACCATGAAGTACAACCCCAAAATCAACGAAAAGGTGAGCCGGTTAAAAGGGTTTGCCGCATTGCATCCCATGTTGCCGGCCCTTATGACCCAGGGTGCCTTGCGGTTGATGGCGGAACTGGAACGGTTTCTGGCGGAGATTACCGCCATGGATGCGGTCAGCCTGCAGCCGGCGGCGGGGGCCCAGGGGGAGTTGGCGGGGATGCTCCTCATTCACGCCTATCTGAAAAGCCTCGGTGTGAAACGAAGCAAGATCATCATTCCCGATACGGCGCATGGCACCAACCCTGCCAGCGCGGCCCTTTGCGGGTATCGGCCCGTTCGCGTGACGTCGGGAGAAAAGGGCATTCTGACCCCCCATGCGGTGTCGGAAGTGATGGACGAGGATACGGCCGGGATCATGATCACCAACCCCAATACGCTGGGACTTTTTGAGGAAAACATCAAAGAGATTGCCCGCATTGTCCATGGTAAAGGGGGGCAGGTGTATTGCGACGGCGCCAATATGAACGCCGTCATGGGGATGGTGCACATGGGAAACAGCGGCGTGGACGTGCTGCATCTGAACCTTCACAAGACCTTCTCGGCCCCTCACGGCGGGGGCGGTCCGGGGGCCGGGCCCGTGTGTGTGGCGAATCATCTGGCGCCGTTTCTGCCCGTGCCCAGAATCGTTGTAAAGGACGGGGTTTACCATTTAAGTGAGGCATTTCCCCAATCCGTGGGAAGACTTCATTCTTTTTTGGGCAATTTCGGTGTGATGATCAAGGCGTATGCCTATATCCTTTCCATGGGTGCTGAAGGACTCAAAAAAGCGAGCCAGTTGGCGGTGTTGAACGCAAACTATCTCAAAGAAAAGTTGAAAACGGTTCTGCACCTTCCCTACGACCGTCCCTGCATGCATGAATGTGTGTTTTCAGACAAATTTCAAAGAGATCAAAAGATTACCACCTTGGATATGGCCAAACGCCTGATGGATTTCGGGTTTCATCCCCCCACCATTTATTTCCCTCTGGTGGTGGATGGCGCCATCATGATTGAACCCACGGAAACGGAATCCCTGGAGGAGATCGACCGGTTTGTCGAGGCATTTCGAATCGTGACCCGGGAAGCGTCGGAATCCCCGGATCTTTTGAGGGGATCGCCCAAACGATGTCGCGTGGCGCGCCTGGACGAAACACTGGCGGCACGAAGACCCTGCTTGATGGGGTGATGGACTTTTTAAAGAGCAGCCTTTGAAATGAACATGGATCTTGATTTTCTGCCTGTGGAATCCGACCGGCAATGATGGGTTTTTGGGGCTATTGATCCCGCGTTACAGGGTTTTGGAAATTGAAAGATAGAATGTCACGCCTTGTTCCACTCCCGCCTCAGCCCAAGCATCTCCGCCATGGCGTGCCATGATCTCCTTGACAATGGCGAGTCCCAGTCCCGTCCCCTGGATGCCGCGAGCGCTTTTCTTCCGTTTAAAAGCATCGAAGATCCCTTCCAGATCTTCTTCTTTGAGGCCTGCACCGTCATCTGCCACTGAAAAGACATGATGGGTCTCGTTTTCTCTGTGATCAAATACAATGCGGCTCAAGTTTTTTCCTCCGTATTTCAACGCATTGTCCACGAGGTTCCGAATGACCCGGATCATGGAAAGACGATCAGCCTTGATCTCCGGCAGGTGATCCGGTTGCGTCAACTTGACGCCTAGGGCTTTCAAACGTTCCGACACCTCGTCCCTGATCACTTCCATGACACCCTCCATGGGCACCATCTCCATGGAAAGGGGGGCTTCCCTGGTTGATATGAACGCATTGATGTGCGTGACCAGCTCTTCAATTAACGCGGAAGTCTGGATAATCTGTTCGCAGGTTCGTTGGCATTTCTCGTCCAGCAAGTGTTCCGATTGTTTCAAAAGGAGCAATGCCAGACCGTGAATGCCGATGGCCGGGCTTTTGAGATCGTGTGAAATGGAGTAGGAAAAGAGTTTTATTTTTTCGGCGCTTTCAATGACTTTTTCTTCCGCAACCTTTCTTTTTTTCGCCATTTGATTAAAAGCCGTGGCCACATCCTTTAATTCATCATCAGCAGATGTTTCAATTTGGTGTTCCAGATTGCCTGAGCCGAAAGCGTCTGATCCTTTTTTCAACTGCTGCACCGACAAAATGATGCCCCGGGTGGTGAACCATGTGGCGACACCCATGGCAATGAGTACAAACAGGGTCATGCCGAGGGTGACCGAAAGCGCAACCTCACCGTGATGAATGGCCGTGTTGGCCATTTTTTCCGTTTTCAGTTGAATCACGGGCTGAATCTCCTGGTTTAAAATCCTCCTGACGTCTGAAAGCCCTTTTTCAAGGCCCTCTATTTTGTGCTGCAATCGATCCGCGATCCGAACCATCTCTTTTCCGGAGGCAAGTGTCGCTTCATACTTGAGATCCAGCTTCCGTAATGAATTTTTCGCTGCAGGGGAGAGGCCGGATCGGGCATAGCGGCTTTTCCATTTATTATCAGACTTTTCCAGTGTAATTTCAACACCACCGAAACGTGACAATTTCAACACCACTTTCAGAGTTGATATTGGTTTTTGACTTCGATTTGAACGCCGATTCCACCCCACCAGGATACCCGGTTTAATCCGGCATTTTTTCTTTGCTCCATTCTTTTTGCCAGTTGTTTTTTGACACCATAACGATCACCATCCAAAAACGTCAAGAGCAAATCGCCGGAATCATCCCTGCTCAATTCGCAGTTCTGATTGCTGAACATACTCGTTCGTATCGTGGACAAAACACACTTCCAGTCTTCGGGGCTTTGCCATTCACGGCAACACAGGATGGATCTGAAATAGTCAATGGTCATTCTGGCAAGCATAACACAGTAGTAATGCAACTCCACCTTCTCAGGAGAGGTTCCGATGGGCTTATTGAGATAGTAATTTTCAATCAGATCCTTGATACCTGTCTCAACCGGCCACCTGACGTGGTATGAGTTCAGGATTTTGATCGGGCTGTAGTCGGTATGTGTGCTCCCGAAACACCGTGTTTCCAGAGTCTCCTTGTTTTGTTTGACAATAAATCGAAAACCTTTGCCGGTCTCTGGTAAGATGAAATCACGGCTTGCAATGCGATAGTTTTCTTCGTAATCCCGCCATTTTTTCTGTTTGATGGTTTCTTCTTTCCACTTTTTGATTTTCGGATTCTGCTTCAGGCACATGGTGATGTGGGAATCAGAGCGGACCATGAGGTAAATCAACTGTTTTTCACCGGTATATTCAGAATCCGCATAGATTTCTTCGATCACATCCACATCAATGATTTTGAAGAGATTTTCCTCGCAAAACTTGAATAACGCGGAAGGGGCACGGGACCTGCCTTCGCAGTATGCAATATTGATGATGGTGTTATTCATGCTGTCCCAAATGATTTGGGGTCGGTGGGCATACACCAGATTGCCGTTTTTATCCGGGGACTTGGACAACGCCTTGTCTTCAGGATACCGGCTGTCGCAGGGATCACAATGGTAATCCACGGCAATATGCCTGCCTTCAATAAGATTGAGTTCCCTGGCCCGGCAGGATGCATCATTTCGCAATGCCTGCAGATGTTCAAACCGAAGTTTGTCAAAAGAGTCGTAGAAGCGGCTTTTGCCGGGGTTTAAGGAGAGCCCGGCGCCAATCGCCACGGACCGATCCGAGTTCATGGTATAATCATTGATGGTTGGGAAACCCGCAATAATGCGCAACACATTGACAATGATATTGTTTGTGATATCCGTTGGCCGGAAGTTCTCCGGACCGTAAGTGTGCAGTGCTTCCACAACGCCTAATTGATCCAGAAAGGGTGCCGCAATAATAGCGCCGGGATTGCTGATGGATACCTTACGGTGAAACAGGGCCTTGGCAAAACGGGCAAACGACGGGTTCACCTTGAGTCTTGCCTGTTCAATCAAATCGGGAATGCGTGATTTTACCGATTGGCTTGGGTCCGTGTCCTTTCTCTCAACTTTTTCGGGAACAGGAGCGGACAGAACCCCCCGGATAGAAACAGGGCTTTTTATTTTTGCCAACCCCCACCGCTTATAGATTTTTTGAACATTGGCCGTTGAACATTTCAGGTTCAGTTTTTTTATCATTTTGGGCGCGGACAGGGAAGGATCCATGAGCCGTTGTTCAATGATTTGGAGTTCAAGTTCGGCGGAAATCTTTTCTCTGGTTCGGCCCTGCTGTACCAAATCCACCAACCCCCATACGCCATAAACCATATACCGATTTTTAAGCACATAAAAGCGATTGGGAGAAATTCCGAAGCGTGTCAGCACGGGTCGAACCTGCCGTTTCTTGGGGATTTGAGAAAGGGCTTTCATCAGTTCGATCCGTTGTTGCAGATGATCTCGATTGAAGTTTAGAAAGCTTTTCGTCCGACTTTCCGCATCATGCATCGCTTTTTTCTTCGCCCTTTGTCTGGCCGCGGAGTTGAGGATATGCTGAAGCTCCTCGAAATAACGGATATCTTTTTCTTTCATGCGATGCCCATACCCGTGGCACCGTTGAACCAGACGAATGATTTCCAGGTCCCCTCCGGGAAACCCAAGCGCTTCAGAAATCCGTAACGCATGGTTGGATCGTTCATGCGCCTGGCGCGTTTAATCAAAACAACGAGCTGCTCAAGCCGAGCATCGATTTCCAGAAAAGAAAGTTTCGGCAGAAGACCTAATGCGCCACAATGAACAAAGGATTGTTCCAGTTCTACCAGCTTTCGCCTGCTTATTCCGTGTGATTCAGCAACGGACCGTTGGCTGTCCCGATTCGTCCATAAACGATAGAGCGCCTCATAAGATTTGAAAAAAGGCTCGTCTTCATATTCGAATGGGACAGGTGACTTCGAATTCGCTAATGCGCTTCTCACTCGATGCGGAATTCTCTCGAAATACTTTCTCGTGGACTCCGTAAAAACCATGTTATCCGTATGTCCTAAAAAATATGTTTTTGGAAACCAAATGCGGCATATGTGTAGTATGGAAATAATACACATTATTCTGGTCGATTTCAAGACATTTTCAGGGTTTTTGCAGAAAATATGCATTTTTTGTGGTATTATCGGAAAGCCGTTTAAGACCATGAAATTGGAAATTGTTCATGTCTATTCAGATTGTTATACCGTTTTGTCTCCCTTTCCCGGGGTGCGTCTGGCAGTGATTGAAAGGTGCGTACAATTTCACATATACGGATAAGGCAGAAAAAGCGCGCTTTTTGGAGTACTGATAGTCAAATGTATCAAGAAACGGTCGAGTAAAATCGTTTATCAATACAGTTGGTTAGCTTTTAGATCGGTTCAATTTCCTGAAATGAAGCGCTGTTTTTGGTAATATTTGCGGTTGGTGTTTTGGCTCCCCCACAAGCCTGGAAAAGTCTGATTATAGGTCTCTTCGGCATCTGAAATTTCCTTTTTGAGGACGGGTTTTTGCTGAATGACGTAGCCTTCGACGGCTGAGAACAGGCGGTGAAATGAAATTTTCATGAGCAGGGCGGCTATTTTTGGAGTCGATGGCGTAGCGGTATCTTCTTTGCTGGTGGACGAAAGGTATTGATCGATCATAATGTTCATTTGGTCCGCCAGTCCCGTAAAGGCATGCTGGGCACGCTTTTTGTCTTCGGCCAGGGCAATAACCTCTCGGGACAAGGCTTGGTGCTCTTTGAAAAAGCTGACAGCTTCCCTTCCGAATGACTTTTCAGGCATTGTTACAGCCAGCCTGTTGAATTTGTTCAGATATGTTTCAAAAGTTTTCTGGAACCGATGAAGGTTTTCGATATGGACCCGGTCGCCGTCACGAACAAAGGCCAGAACGGAAATGGCCGTCTCCCCGATACTGACTTCCATTTCGAGCAAAGCGTTTTCGAGTGGTTCATATGTGGACAAAAACAGTGTCAATGCGCTGTTCAACTTATCAATCTGCAGATAGGAAATAGACCCGGACACGCCCAGAATGAGGATCAGGACGGCGAAGCTCAGCCAGAGTTTTTTGGCGATGGTAATTCTCATTGCTGAAGTTTCACAGAAAATGCCCCCGGCTTGATCAGCCGACCATGCGCAGCAACGCCTCCAGGAAAGATTTTCGGGGCAGTTTGTTGTCTTGGTTGCAAACGGCATGAAAATCATCGCTCAATGCGGACTTAGCGATGATATGTCTCAGGTCGGAAAAGGCGAAACTGTTGCGACCCTTGACCTTGTGCCTGCGTTCGGGAATGTTTTCGAGCCGTGAACCATAGATCCAAATGATTGTTGCGGCCATTATGGAAAAATTGATGTGATTGATCACTGCCTGTGCATTGCGGGTTTGGCTTTTGCTGCTTCCAATGTCTTGCTTGATCTCCTTGAAACCCGACTCGATTTTCCACCTGGCCCCATAATACTCGATAATTTGCTCAACCGACAGCTTCAAGTCCGTGGAGAAGATTGCGATCCACTGTGTTTTTCGAAAGACCCAGACAACCCGGACAGGGCACTTGAGTGTTTTGAGCATAACGATTTGGGAGTATGCGTTGACTTC
Source organism: delta proteobacterium NaphS2 (assembly GCA_000179315.1). Classification (GTDB taxonomy): domain Bacteria; phylum Desulfobacterota; class DSM-4660; order Desulfatiglandales; family Desulfatiglandaceae; genus NaphS2. Next base: position 642 of record ADZZ01000582.1, on the reverse strand, counting down.
ACGGTATTTTCCGTACAGGAAGACGTGATAGGTTGAAGCGTACGCCATGAATGCCGCCGCCATTTCAGCGCACGAACCCAACCTGCTGCCATATTTTTTGGGTCTTCCCGGCTTTTTGGAAGAACCGATCTTGGGGATGGAGTACAGTACGGTATTGGAACGTAATCTTGAAAGCAAATGAACAAAATTTCCGAGTTTAGTGCGGAGGGGTTTGAACAGGCCGTTATTCCGAACCAGCTGTCACAAACGATTATTATGTCAACGCCGGCAAAGTGTTGAGCTACCTGAATTACCATCTCGACAGCTTGTTGGAGTTTGGTTTGGAAAGAAACGACCTTTCCGGCAACCCTCATATTGTCCGATTTGGCATTTATGGCCTTTTGGGGCAAATAAAATCGCTGTGAAAGGGGGAGACAAGCCCATCGTCCTTTGATGACCTTTAACAGACCAATAAGAACCACATTCTGTGCCCATGGATATTTGGATTGATTGTCCTTTGCGGCATGATCGAAGATATGAGAACATCCGAAGATGTTGCGACCTGTCTTTGGATTGATGAAATCATCTAATGCGATCATAAGTCGCCCATCGGACAAGGGGTCAGGAATGAGGTGCCATAAGGCGGCCCATAGGTTATGCCAT
>ADZZ01000583.1 GCA_000179315.1 delta proteobacterium NaphS2 | reverse complement strand
AAACACGGCTGAAACTCTTTTGCATGCGATCCAAATTTTCCGGAAAGCATTTGGTTCGGTGTTATCCCTGCGAGCGGCAACAGGCCTTTTTTGACGGTCATATAAAAGGGTTCTCATTTTTTGGCGGTGTTTTTCCTGTCCTAATCTATGACAACCTAACAACCGCGGTCCAAAAGATACTGCGTGGGAAAAATCGTGTTCTCCAGGAGTCGTATGACAAGTTCCGGGGGTACTACAATTTTGAGCCCCGGTTCTGCAATCGGGGTCAAGGTCATGAAAAAGGCGGTGTCGAGGGTTTGGTGGGATATGCACGACGCAACTACATGGTTCCTGTTCCAAAGTCCGATTCCCTGGAAGAACTGAACCAAAGACTTCTCAAAGATTGTCTTTCCTATGGCGGTCATCAAATTGACGGCAGGGAGCACACGGTCAATGAACTGTATGAGAAGGAAAAGGGGGATCTGTTGTCCCTGCCGGACATCCAGTTCAGCAACCTTGAAACCGCAGGCTGCAAGGTGGATAAATACTCCACGGTCATGGTGGATAAGAATCGATATTCGGTCCCAACAGCGTATGCCTATTGTAAAGTCCGTGTGGTTTTATATGTGGATGAGGTGGAGATATTTTACGGAAGCAAAAAAATCGCATCACATGGGCGACTTTTTGGGAACAACAAATGGAGTCTTCTCCCTGAGCATTATCTTGAACTGATTTTAAAGCGGCCCCAGGCATTTGAATCAGCCCGTGTTATCAGGCAATGGCGTTCGAACTGGCCTGTTTGTCTGGAACGGCTTTTGGATAAATTCTGCCAAAAGCAGGATATACCAAAGGTGTCAAGGAGTTCATTCTGGTTTTGATGCTCTACAAAGGCACTCTGCCGAAGCCATCGAATCGGCAGTTGAGACGCGCTATCATC
>ADZZ01000584.1 GCA_000179315.1 delta proteobacterium NaphS2 | reverse complement strand
TACTGTCGGAAACGACCAAGGCGTCTCCGTTTAAGGACCCAAGGCCGCCCTGGCGGTATTGGGTCCTCAATTTTAAGCTTTTCGAAAACGTAATTCAGTTGGCCATTAGACAGCGTGTTGGCCCTGGCGGTCATTTCCATGCCCACTTCAATTTCATTTTCGGGAACATCACCGGCAATTCGGCCAAAAACCTTGTAATCGCCATAATCCAAAAGGGCGATGGCATAAGGCAGGTCGTCCCCGAAGCCGATGGGGGCGTATTCCAGCTTGCTGTATGAAATCAATTTCCCTTTTCCCGACACTTCAAACCATTCCATGTTGCTGGACAGGCATTTGGCACAATCGGCACGGGGCGGAAAGTAAACCGCATCGCATTCCGTGCATTTTGTCCCCATGACCTTTCCCTCTTCCAGGTAACTGACAAAGTCGTTGACCTTCGTAATGGCGGTAAAGCTCACGGTTCCGAATTTACTGAATCGAGTATCCATTTCTTTTTTCTTTCCCATGACCTTACCTCCCAAAAATGCTGACGTTTCCGTACAATCCCACACCACCGATATTATGAACCAGACCGATTTCGGGATCCTTTACCTGGATCTCCCCGGCCTCTCCCCGCAGCTGGAGCACAATGGTTCTGATCTGCGAACCACCGGTGGCGCCGATGGGATGCCCTTTGGACAAAAGCCCTCCATCCACGTTGACCGGAATGCTTCCTTCCTTGTAGGTTTCTTTGGCCCGGATCAATTCCTTTCCCTGACCGGGCTCGGCAAAACCCAAATTTTCATACGCCATCATCTCGGCGATGGTGAAACAGTCATGCACCTCGGCCACATCTACGTCTTTGGCGGTAATGCCCGCCATTTTGTACGCCTGTTCCGCCGATTCCTTCGCCACCGTAAGACCCGAAAAGAGATCTCTCCCCGCCAGATTGACGCTGGTGGAGGCCGATCCCAACCCAAGTATCCAGATCGGCTTTTCGGAAAAGGCCTTCGCCTTTTCCTCATTGGCGACGATAACGCATGAACCGCCGTCCGCATTGGCACAGCAGTCGCCGACCCTGAGCGGCGATGCCACCGGTCCGGACATGGGGCTGTTCGGATCCGAAAACATTTCAAAAGAAACCGGTTTCCGATACACCGCTTTTTCATTCAGCTGTCCATAAGTTGCGGCCTTGACACGGATAAGCGCCAGATCCTCGGGCGTGGTTCCGTATTCCGCCATATGCCGTTTGGCATACATGGCATAATATGCCGGCATCATGGTGCCGAAGGTGCTCTCCCACTGAATATCCGCGCCCCGTCCCATCCGTTCCTGGCTTTCCGCTGAGGATATCTCAGACATTTTCTGGAACCCAACCACGGCCACCACATCGTGAAGTCCCGATTTAACCAGCGCATAGGCATGTCTCAACCCCATACTGCTGGAAGAACACAGGCTTTCCAAATAGCAGGTGGGCTGTGGCGTAAGACCTAAATATTCCGCAAAAACCCCAGCGGGGGACCGCTGTTTGTCATACTCCGGAGCGGAACAGATAATGGACGCATCAATATCCTTGGTTGAAATCCCCGCGTCCTGAACAGCTTCCTTGAATCCTTCAAATGCAAGCTCTCTGATGGAACCGGGATACCCGCGCACAAAAGCGCTTTGCCCGACTCCGATGACTCCTACTTTACCCATTATAACCTCCAAATTGTCTTTTTTTGCCGTACGACTGCCAAAATACCATTGTTCATCATTCGATATAGGCAGTTTCAGAAATACAAATTATAGAAAATGATCTCCGTCGGGTCAAGGAAGAAACCGTTCAGGTCAGGTTCCCGGTTTATAGAACAGCGCCAGAACAGCGCCGGAAAGAATAAGCCCGCCGGCCATCGAAACACCAAGGGCGAACATTCCGGCATCTCCCATCATACCGATACCCATGGGGATGGCGCCTCCCCCGACCAGAAAACCAAACGGTATCGCCATGGAAACGGCAACATTTCTGGCACTGCCGGGGCCGATTGCGGAAAGGGCAGCGAAACCCGGTGGAAAAAAGCAAACGGCCACCACCGGCTGCAGGAACACCAGTGCCACCAGCCACGACCCCGTCAACGCCCCCAGCAGCAGGGTGGCCGCGCCCGTCATCAGAAAAACACCGCTCATGGTCAATCGCGGACCGACCCGGTCCGTGGCCCATCCCGATACAAAGGCCATAAAAATTCCCGATATGCGTGAAAAAGCCACCAGCGTGTTGGCCCAGTTTCGTTCCAGGCCGTGCTGGGCCACCAGAAACAACGGCAACATGGTATAAATTCCCATAGTGGCTGAAATTCCCAGCGTAAATAGTATCACCATGATCCAGAAAGCATTTTCCTTAAAAAGTATCTTTAAGGACAGGAAATTGAGAGGTTCACCGCTAAAATCCCCGCCTTTGCCGAAAAAAGCGAACATAATCCCCGTCAAAATGGAGCATCCCCCCAGAAAAAGTAGAACTCCGCGCCACGAAAACCATATCATTAATCCTTCCGCCAGCAGCGGCGCCAGAAAAAAACCGCAATTCGGAGCCAGTTCGTGCGTAGCGATCGCTTTTCCCCAGTGTCTTGAAGTGACCATTGCAGTGAGTGAGGCCATACCTGACGGGAGATAAAGCCCTGCCCCCAGACCCAGCATCAGCAAACCAAACCGAATACTCCAGAGACTGTTGCACAGGGTAATCCATATGAGAGAAATCCCGACAGCCGTTGCCGATAAGACAATCGTTTTCCTGTGTGAAATGCGACTTGAGACAAGACTGGACCCCGTAATTGAAACAAAATACCCGATGCCGATAAACAGGAAAAGCGAAGCAGCCTCAGCATGGGCCAGGGCGAGTTCCATTTCAATGCTGGGCAGTAACGGTGCAAAAATAATTCTGGATGTGAAATTCAGAAAGAAGATACTGGTTAAAAAGAGAACAGGCCCCAGAAATGACGTAAATCCAGCCGATTCAAAGTCCGGATCGACTCGGGGCTCAAGGGATTGTGATCGTTCAGTACTGTTGTTTGCCGTCATGGTTTTCTTAAACGCGTTTAACTTACAGGGGGTTGAGCATCTAATACCTTGAATTCAAATTCATCTTCTGATACACTTGCACCGGCGTTTGCCGGTGCACCGTCATATTCATCTAAAGGCCGTTGTTTCGGAACACTGCATCCGCCTGCGTCAGGACACGTATTCCAGAGTGATCGTATCGTCCCATGGATCTGCAGCTTTGACTTTTACCTCAATTTCCTGCCCTCTCGAAAATATGATGCCATCCTGACGCTTCAAATCCGTCACCATCAGAAAATCCGTTAAGACAATCCTGTATTTGTTTTTGAGTTCATCCAGTACCAGGGCTTTTAATGTTCTGCCCCGGTTGATTCCCAGATATTTCAAGATCCAATAGCGCAACCGGTTTCTTTGAATCCGTCCCAGTGTCTTGATCAGAGGTTCAACGGACATCCTCACTTCTTCGAGGCTTTCTTCGCTGTAGAGGGGAATATCTTCGGCAAGAAAGCTGGTTAACTGCCGCTGCACAACGAGATCAAGGTATCGGCGTATGGGCGAGGTCGCTTGAGTGTAAAGCTCGACGCCCAGACCGGAATGGGGCTTTGGATGGGTGCTGATTTGGAGGGGGCTCAGTTTTCTGCGTTGTTGAAACACATAATAAATATATCCCTTTTCATCCAGGGGCAGCTTTTCCGTTGGCTGCGTTTGCCCCCTGAACAGAACCGGGATGTTGTTCTGTAGACAAAACCGGGCGGCCAGCTGATTATACAGGATCATGAACTCGGCGATAATCATTCTCGATGGTGAGTCCTGCGGCACCAGTTCCAGCTTTAAAGTCCCATCCGCATCCCTATCAACTTCCAGTTCAGGCAACGAAAGATTCATGGCGCCCCGGTCCATCCGTTCTTGCCGAAGTATTTCCGCCAGGCGGTGAAGGTTTTGAAACCGGCTTTGCTTTAGCAGATTTTCATTAACCTCTTGATAGGTGAGCCGTCTTTGAACACGAATGATGCTCGTGGTGAAGCGGTATCGCAATAGCAACCCGTCCTGGTTGAATCTTGCGAGAAGGGAAATGGCGGGACGGTCGCACGCTTCTTTCAGGCTCAACAAATCCTGTGAAAGATCCTTGGGAATCATCGGAATTTGTCGTCCGGGCAGGTACAGTGATGATGCCCGCTCTTTTGCCGCCGCATCAATGGGGTTTCCCTCTTCGACAACCGCCGCCACATCAGCAATATGGACACCAATTCTCATTTCACCGTCAACCATTTCCAGACTGATGGCGTCATCAAAATCCCGGGTTTTCGGGCCGTCAATGGTCACAACGGGAAGGGATCTTAAGTCTTCTCGCCGGTTTTCGGAAAAGCCTGAAACAGCCAGTTGTTTAGACGCCTCCAACTGCCGGGCGGTAAAAGCCGTTTCCACCCCCGATCGCAGCAGATCCAGGGGTTCGTCCTCTTCCCATTCGCCCAACCTTATCAATAGATCTCTGGCCCGTCTGATATCCTTTATACCGGCATGGGAAAGCAATTCCCTTGCATACTTGAATTCGTCAGCATCGGCGCCGTAAAGGGCAAGCTGAACCAGAAGATGAATGATGTCCTCCTCGCAGTCCGGCGCTTGGCAGTCTTTCCCCCCATACACTTCTTTCAGCCACTTCCCGCCCTGCTCAAGCCGCTCGGCCCTTTCAGCGGCTTCCTCTTCCTGTAAAATGATCTGTTGGACACGCTCCTCCGAGTTGGGCAGAAAGAGTCCGTTTTTCATTTTAAAATAGAGATTGTTTTCAAAAAGCGCCCGCATCACGGCGGAAAAGTGATCTTCGGTGGCGTCTTCGCCAAAAGCCAGCTGCGCCAGATAACGGTGGTCAAAGACTTCCTCCTCGTCGCGAATCAGCTCCCACGTTTCCTTGACGTCAATGGCCTCTTTCAGCTTTATACGCTGCATTTCTATCTGCTGAAGCTTTTGCAGCAGCAGATCCCGTGGTTGGGCCACATCAATTTGCGCGCTTGAAACAAGCAGGGTCCTTTTAGGGGAAAGGTTCACTTCCCGATTGGCAGGCGTAAGTAGATGAAGCCGATTTCCCTTGTCCTGCAGACAGACGGTACAGATAAATCGACCCTGATCAATATATTCTACAATGCTTCCAACGGCCATGTTCGAGTTTCACCCATTCCCTTTTTGTGAAGTTTGAGGATTACTAACAGGTGGGCGGGGTTCTGTCAACCGATCATGGGCGGTCTCCGCTTCCGGAAAGACATGTATTCAGCCGATGGACGTGCTATTTCCGCTAATTGCTTTCCTAAAAACCTTTTGTTAGAATGATTTCATTTCAGAATGTGAGGCAAACCATGAACACTCCGATTTTCGAGGAGCGGACAGCGCGACTCCTTCAGTTACTACAGGCCGCTACTGAAATCGACTGCGATGCGGCTTGGATTATCAAACCTGCAAACAGGCGTTACCTTTCCGGTTTCACAGCGGAAGACACCCAGCTAACCGAATCATCCGGCTCGCTTTTGATTAGCGACGAAAACCGGTGGTTGGTAACGGATTCAAGATATACACTGACCGCGGAGAATGAGGCCCCCTCCTTTTCCGTGTACACGGTCAAAAAAAACTTTGTGGAAGACATACCGGAATTCACTCGCCATATCTCTTTCAGCCGTCTTGGCTTTGAAGAAGATTACCTGACCTGGGACCTTCACCAAAAGACTGGGGAAAAACTGGCCGAACTTTCACCCCCCATTACACTGACCCCTTTGAAAGGCATGGTGGATCACATGCGGGAGATCAAAGAGGACTGGGAGGTTATGGCCCTTGAAAAATCGGCTGACATGATTTCGAAGATTCTGGATGAGGTCATCGGAGATCTGAAACCGGGTGTAACGGAAAAAGAGGTTGCGTGGCGGATCGAGTGTCTTGCAAGGGAAAACGGTGCAGAAGGGTTGTCTTTTCCCTCCATCGTTGCATCGGGCCCCAACAGTGCGCTGCCCCATGCGGTGCCGTCAAACCGGAAAATTCAGCATCGAGAACCGATTATTCTGGATGTGGGCGTTCGACTCAACGGATACTGTTCAGACATCACGCGGACGGTTTTTCTGGGTGAGCCGGATGACACTTTCAAAAACATTTACCGTACTGTTTTACATGCGCAGCGGTCGGCGCTAGGGCAAATTAGCCCTTCGGTGCAAAGCACACAGGTGGACGCCGTTGCCCGGAACATCATTGCGGATGCCGGGTTCGGAGCATATTTCGGGCACGGCCTGGGCCACGGGGTCGGTCTCGCAACCCATGAAGGGCCCAGGCTCGGGCCCAGAGAGGGCACCTTGCTGCAAACCGGTAATGTTTTTACGGTCGAACCGGGTATTTACCTTCCAGGCAAGGGAGGTGTGCGCCTTGAAGAGATGGTGGTCCTCGAAACGGCAGGTCCCAGGATTCTGACCAACAACGGGCACTTCTACGATTTTTGAGCATTTTCACTTTGGCCATGGACGAATTCTCAACCAAAGGAACGGAAAATTATTCTTGAGGTTCTAAGCCAGGAAAGGACAACCGGTGTACGATCTGATAGATGAATTCATCACCTACTTGCGTGTGGAGCGGGGCCTTGCTGAAAACACCGTTCATGCCTACAGCAGGGATCTCATAAGGTTTGTCGCTTACCTGGAGAACCGAAATATAACGCCGGTCGATTGCTCCCGAACTGCGATCCGAGACTATCTGGGAACCCTGACCCATGAACTCTCCAAAAGGTCCCGGGCCCGGAACGTTTCCGCCATCAAAACCTTTTATCGTTTTCTCGTTTCAGAAGGGAAGATGGAAGAAAATCCTGCAAGGTTGGTGGAAACACCGCGCATTCAACAAAAACTGCCGGATATCCTGAGTGTGGATGAAGTTGAACGACTCCTTTTGCAGCCGGACGGCGCAACACCCATCGGGCAACGCGACAGGGCCATGTTGGAACTCCTTTATGCCACCGGACTCCGGGTTTCGGAGTTGGTCCGTCTCAGGTTGTTGGACGTTAATATGGAAGCCGGTTTTGTGAAAGCCCTTGGAAAAGGGTCCAAAGAAAGAATGGTGCCCTTTGGTGAAAAGGCACGTCAAGCCCTCAAAACATATCTTTCAGATGGACGACCAGCCTTGCTCAAAGAAGGCCATCCACCTTATCTTTTCTTGAATTTCAGGGGAAAACCGTTAACCCGGCAGGGATTCTGGAAAATCATCAAGAATCATGGTATCATGGCGGGCATTAAAAAGAATATAAAACCACATGGACTGCGACACTCTTTTGCCAGTCATCTCCTGGAAGCCGGTGCGGATCTGCGCTCTGTTCAATTGATGCTGGGACATGCCGATATCACCACCACCCAGATCTACACCCATGTTACGAGGGAAAGGCTCAAAGAACTCCACGGCACATGCCATCCGAGACCATAGCCCATCCCACTTCAAATGGTGCTATGGCAATGGCTGTTTGCCTGTTCAAAAGCGACCTAATTGGGAACCTCTCCAGATCAAACAGGGAAAAATGGGAAAAGTCATCGATCTTGACAACAGGCGGAAAGGGCCTTCAAAACCTTTCAATGAACCCGGACCCTGGCGGTTTCGAAAAGGGCTCTGGCGGACAAACCAGTTTGTTCAAATGAGAGTGGCATTGGCCGAAAGCCTTGAATACAAGCCGGAAGGATTGGCGACGCTCCCTCCCCATTTCGCTCTCGGCGGGGGCATGTCTTTTACCATTCGGTCTCTGTACATGAACCGAAAAAATGAAACAAAAATGCGGGAGATTTACTATCTGGTGGGACTGACTGATTGCATGATCAATCAGGTTCACCCAATTTTGAGAACAGATCTTTTGAGGGACATGTACAAAAAGGTTTTTTCCATGAAAGAAGCACTCAAAGTTCACTGGCATGGCAATCTTGACCAGGTTCTCCTTCCCATCGATTTGGAGTATTTTGATGATGTTGGCTACCGTACGTCCCTTGCCAAAGCGGAGACCATGAAAGAGTTATATGGGGCCATCCGGGAAGGAACCGAAGAAATGTTTGATATTCTTTCACTGGAGTACATTTTCTTCAGCCCGTGGATGGGAGGATAATTTTGGAAAAGCGATATCAGTCAGATGACATTGAAACTTCCGAAAGCTTTCTGGAAACCATTTTTAACGGCATCAGCGAAGAAATCATGGTGGTTGACAGTGAGGGTGTTATCCATGATGTGAACCGGGTTTTTCTGAATGAGCGAAGACTTTCAAAAGAAGCCGTAATAGGAAAAAAGTGTTTTGAAATCAGATCCATATCTGGATCCCATTGTCAACTGAGAGATAGCGATTGCCCTCTTCAAAAAGCCGTAAATACCGGTGAAAGGGTGGAAGTAACCCATCGTCGCTGCTCGCAAGATGAAAGCTTCAAGACGCTGCAACGAATCATGTACCCGGTTACAAACCGTAGGACAGGGGAAAAATATTTTGTTGAGATTTCACAGGATGTTACTGAATATCGCAATCTATTGTTCCGGTTGAGGTCTTCGGAAAAAAGAATCCGGGCCATTCTCGATACGGCGACGGATGCCATCATCAGCATTAATGAAAACCACGAGATCGTATTGTTCAACAACGCGGCGGAGCGAATTTTCGGTTATAAGAGAGAAGAAGTCCTGAACCAAAATTTGAACCTATTGATCCCGCCGAAATATGGCAATCATGCCGACTTTGTCAAAAACTTCCTGAAAACAAAAGAACCGAAATTCATTGGTAAAACACAGACTCTGACCGCCTGTCGGAAAAATGGTGAGGAATTTCCCATCGAATTGGGGTTAAGTTTTCAGGAAATGGATGATGCTTACACGTTCACTGCCATTATTAGAGATATAACCGAGCAAAAAAAATTGGAAGAAAACCTTCTCAGATCCGGAAGGCTTGCGGCCGTCGGCACCACTGTGGCCCATGTGGTCCATGAGATTAAGAGCCCATTGATGATTATTGGAGGGTTCAGCCATCAGATTCGTAACAGCTTGGAAGATGAAAACGCCATCAAAAAACTGGATATGATCCTTGATGAAGTCAGTCGGCTTGAGCGGCTGGTCGCCAGCCTGGGGGACTTCACAAAGGTGTATAATTTGGTGACCCGCCCTGCTGACATCAACTCCGTTATTCAGGATGTATTGAAAATTTTCAGCGGTATTTATCCACCTGAAAAATACACCATGAAAGCGGAACTGGCATCGAATTTGACCGAAATCCAATGCGATCCGGATAAATTGAAGCAGGTGGTTATCAATATCATCACGAACGGGATTGAAGCCATGGAAGAATCCGGCAGCATTTCCATAAAAACGAAGGGTTGCGAAGGGGGCGTCAAAATTCAAATTAGCGACGAAGGGATCGGTATCAGCGACGAGGACATCCTTCACATCTTTGAACCATTTTATACGACCCGCGACCGCGGTTCCGGATTGGGCCTGGCCATATCATACAAAATTGTGGAAGCTCATGGCGGGGAACTTTGGGCGGAAAGCGTCAAAGGAAAGGGAACGACTTTTTTTATGCGCCTGCCGGGCTGATGCAATATTTTCCTATTTTTTAATTGACACTCACCAAACAAGACATTATATTAATTGGATTGCCGCGGGGTGGAGCAGTCTGGTAGCTCGTCGGGCTCATAACCCGAAGGTCGGTGGTTCGAATCCGCCCCCCGCTACCAAAAATAAAACAAGGGGTTACGGTAATTTCGTAGCCCCTTTTTTATTGGCCAAAAAATCAATACCCCACACTATACCCCACATTCTGCATGGAAAGTTTGGCTTTTTCAAATCTTAGAGGTACCTGAAAGATTCATGGAGGGGAATTCTTGGGTTCTGGTGAGACTGCTTTTTTCCGCTACCCATTGTGCTCTAGGCCGTTTCAACCATCTTAATCCCTTATCTCGAATTCTGTAGTTGTCAAGAAAGAAATGAGTTGTTCCCCAAAATATGGATGGCGGGTATCATCAAGAGAGGCTATGATTAATTTGCTTTCTTCATTCAAAATTGATGCGATTTTGGCAATGTCCCAGTACCCAGCTATGGCAGCCCTTACCATGGCAAGGGCTAAACTGATTGTGAAACGTGACGTGGCCTTGTCAAATTCAATATTCCGCAAGCTCATAAAGTCGTCTTCATAGCGCGGCAGGTGTAGGTCATTTTCCAGCCACTCATGCGCATAATAGCAAATCCTGTTTCTGTGGTGAGCAAAATCTTTACTGTCGAGATCTATTATCTTTTGTGAAAGATCTTTTCCCCAAGACTCTTCTTTAAGAACGCGCAATAAGCGCTGCATTATCTCCCAGCATTGTTTGTGGTCGAATCGCACCCCAGTGGTATACGCGATCGGCTTTTCCTCAAATGCATCCCTAAGATTTCGTATCTGACGCCGCATATTGCCAACATTTCGGCAAAGATCAATAACATAGGATTTATTTTTATAGTCACAGATCACAACACCCAACATCCCGCACAAGCAACGCATTGAGAAAAACGCGCTTAGATACGCATCGATAACAGACCATGTTAGCATGCCGTTTTGAACCTTTCGCTCAGCGGCTCCCAAACTATGAATAGATTTATGCAACCAGTAAACGCTCTCATGAAAAATTGACTCCCTCAGCCCTGCAACAGCACTCTGCGCCGATGAGAATTCATTGGCTCTGGACGCCTTAGCATCTTCGCATAAGACTTCTATGTCGGAATTTTCTATCAGAGGGGCTGGAGGAGTGCCTGGAGTGTTGTCAGCCACAATAAATAGCAAAGAACCGGCTCAAAATATCTGATTATTCCACCGGTGGTTTATTGGAACCGGTATTGTAAAGTGAGACTACCCCTTCTCGGCAAGTGCAAGTTTTTCAGCCTTTTGTCGGAAGGATTGAACGGATTCCTTCCCAAACCCTCCAGCCTTTTCGGCAAATGCAACTGCTTTTCGATAGTACTCAGCAGCGTCCCGGTTTTTTCCCTGAGCTTCATAGAGTTCAGCATAACGATGAAGGCCATCGATCTCCTCAGGATATTGTCGCAAGAGCTTTCGGCACACCGCCTCGGCTTCATCAAACTTCTTGTCTTGAATCAAGTCCGGCACCTGATTTGATAAATTGTCAAAATCCGTATAAATAAAGGTCCCTCCAATAGGTAATTTGGAGGCGTTGAGACAACATTTTTTATATTTTTTGCCGCTGCCGCATGGGCAGGGCTCATTACGTCCGATTTTTTTCATATGCAGCTTCGATACCCTATAGATTTAACCATAGAAGAATACAATGAGCAAAAGGCCTGGGAACATGCGGAGCTTGATCATTGTCCCTTTCATCCCGAGGGAGGATGCGACCTGGCCAGGCATGGCACCTATCCCAGGAAATTTCCAGAATACTGTCTGGTACCTCGATGGTACTGCCCGAGTGCGCACAAGACCATCAGCCTGCTGCCTGATTTTCTTGCATCTCGCTTTCCGGGAACTTTAGACGAAATCGAGCAGGCCGTCAATACAGCCGGATCATGCAAAAGCCAGGAAGAAGCGGCTTTTGTTTTGAGACCGGAGATATCTCTTCCATCAGGGCTTCGCTGGCTGAGGCGGAGGATCCAATATGTAAAGGAGGCACTGACAATTCTGGCCGGACTTCTTGTGACCGAATGTGCTCCGGATCTTGAATCATTCCGCAATAAATTCCGCACAAACAGGGTGCTGATCAAATTGCGTGAAATGGGTCGGGAATATCTGCCATCCATGCCGCCTATTGTCGGATTCGGCCCCCGTTCCGGCAAGCGGTATTGCCACCTTGGGTTTTCCAACAATTGATGGGGACTGTTTATGCCCGTTTGATGGGGTAAAAGGCTTCCGTTCGCCAATTTTTTTATAAGAATGGAGGTTTTAGATGGCAGAAAACGAACTACAAGAGCAGGTGGCGCTATTTCGCTACGGGATTATCGCGGATTTTGTTCATTTGCCGCCCGGATCAAGAGGGCTTTACGCTCAGATCAGGAAGAAAGCAGGGCAGGAATATGTTATTCCCGGCTCCAGACGCACCCGTGTGGCTGAAGAGACGATCCGTTCATGGTTGAAAAAATACCGCAAGGGCGGTTTTGACGCCCTACTGCCCAAAGAGCGCACGGACAAGGGGGAAACGAGAAAGCTGCCCCTTGAGATTTCGGATTTACTTCTTGAGGCCAAAGAAAAAGAACCGGAACTAACCGTTCCGCTGTTAATCAAGAAAGTCAGAGCATCCGGCAACATTCCCGATGATGTTCGGATGCCCAGATCCACCGTGTATAAACTGCTGGCACGCCACGGGTTAACCCGAAAGATTACATCACCTGATAGAGACCATCGTCGCTTCGCCTACCTCAATGCCGGGGATTTGTTCATGAGTGATGTCATGTACGGTCCGGCGGTCAGGAAAAATGACGGCAGGAAACGAAAAACCTATCTCATCGCTTTTATTGATGATGCGACCCGGGTGATCCCCTATGCCGCTTTTGCCCATTCGGAAAATACCGCTGCCTTCATGGAGGTGTTGAAACAAGCCGTTTTAAGGCGAGGTATCCCCATGCGGCTTTTTGTGGATAACGGATCAGCTTTCCGGTCACAGCATTTATCCCTGGTCTGCGCAAAACTCGGCATAACCCTGATTCACGCCAGACCCTACCATGCAGCGGCCAAGGGAAAAATCGAGAGATGGTTCAGAACGGTACGATTGCAGTTTCTCCCGATGCTTTCGGAAAAACATATGTTGAATCTGAAAGCGATCAACAGAGCACTTTGGACCTATATCGAAACAGAGTACCACCGTTCGCCCCATCGGAGTCTCTGCGAAACGCCCCTTGATCGCTGGGCCAGAGTGGGTGAGAAGGTCCGATATCCCGAACCGGGCGATGACCTGGACGACCTTTTCCTTTTTGAATCAAAACGCAAAGTGCAGAAAGACCGTACCGTAAGTCTGAACGGTATGGCCTATGAAATTGACGCTTCCCTGGTGGGAGAGACCGTAACACTCCGCTACAACCCTTCCGAGCAGGGCAAAGAGATAAAGGTCTGTCACAACGGCCGTTTCGTCCAAAAGGCGAAACTGGTGGACACCTACGCCAATTGCTTTGTGAAACGTGATCGCCCGTCTAAAACCATTGAAGCACTTGATCCTGAAAAGGCCGTCGATCATAAGCGGGAAAGCAGACCCAAACAACCTGTTAACTTCAGCAGGATCTCCGAAGCCGAAAAGGGGGATGGCTATGTATAAAAAGGTCTATGGGCTGACCCACTACCCTTTTGAAAAAGATCTGGAACCGGACAAACTGTTTGGTTCAAAAGCTGCTGATGAGCTTGAAGCCCGGCTCCATTATCTGTTGAAGCTGCGCGGTATCGGGCTTGTCACCGGAGAAGTGGGCAGCGGGAAAACCAGTATCTGCCGAAAGATGGCCGCTTCTCTGAATACGGGTCTGTACCGGGTGTTTTACGTTCCTCTGACCACCGGCAATGTAACGGATATCTACAAATCCATTGCCTGGGAAATGGGGCTAACCACGGAACGGAGCCTGGCAGCCCTTTATCGTTCCATCCATATGGAGGTCAACCGACTCTGTCTGGAATCCAAAATCAGGCCAGTGCTGATTATTGATGAAGCGCAATACTTGAGAAACGAGGTCCTCGAAAACCTCAGGCTGCTGACAAACTATGAGATGGACTCACAAAATCGTCTCTGCATGATATTTGTTGGCCAGGCCGAGTTGAGGCGACGGCTTTCACTGTCCGTCCATGAGCCTTTGGCTCAAAGGCTTGTGGTGCGTTATCACATATCCGGTCTTGCAAAAGAGGAGTTGCTCCCTTATCTGAAACACCGGCTTGAGTTGGCCGGAACCCAGATGGATCTTTTTGAACAGCCGGCTCTTGAAGCGCTTTTTCAGGCGACAAACGGTCTGCCACGCAAAATCAATCTGCTGGCACACCTCTCATTGAATGTGGCGGCACTGCAGAATGCCCAGCTTGTATCGGCTGAACATATTCTTACCGCAGTGGAGGAAACGGGATAGTGCTAAACCTGCATAATCAGATTCGGTGAAACAGAGGCGAGCTCTGCTGAGGAGCAACTCGCCAAGGGATAGCCGGATAGGCGACGACGAAATATCGTCATCGGGAGGGGAGTCTTCGGGCTCCCCTTTTTTATGTGATATTTCCGAGGAGCCTTCATGCCTAAAAAAACCTCGGGGTTTGGGGCAGAGCCCCAAGGGTTTTCTCGAAACAGCACCCCGATCAGAAGATAGGCAGTCCGTCACGCATCGCCTTGCAACGATAAATCAATCAGGCAAAAACAAAATATTCTTCGTGCTTTATTGTGGACAATATCCGGTGGGATAATGTGAACGGCAACAACTTTGACCGAAACAACCCGGCTGAAACACTCGTGTAAACCAGAGGTCCAGACTGTAATGCAGATAGATATTTGCAAGTACCGGCGAAATGATCCCGCCTTGCGGCGTTCCTTTGTCGCTGGCAATCTCTTTGCCTTCTTCTATTATACCTGCTTTGAGAAAGCGATTGACATAGCGCAGCACTCGTTTATCTGCTATTCGATGGCCCAGGAATCTAATCATCCAATCATGATCGACATTATCAAAGAAACCATTGATATCTGCGTCCACAATATAGTGAACCCGGCATCCCTCAACCTCTTTGCTGAGTGCCCTCAACGCGTCATGACACCCGCGACCGGGCCGAAATCCATAGGAGTCTTCAATAAAATCCTGCTCGTAGATCGCCGAAAGTATCCGTGTCAGTCCCGCCTGCACCAGCTTATCTTCAAGGGCAGGTATGCCCAACGGGCGATTCTTACTGCTCCCCGGTTTTGGAATGTACACCCTGCGTACCGGTAATGGAATATACGCCATCCGATGCAATTTTCCGACCAGAGCGTTTAGGTTCTCGCCAAGTTTTTCCCCATATTCCTTCTTGGTAACCTTATCAATGCCAGATGCTGCGTCTTTGCGCAGCTCCTGGAAACATTCCCGCAACATCTCCTCGTTCATCAGATGAAACAGACTGGTAAGTCGGCATTCATCTTCTTTGCGGGCTTTCTCCGCTATGCGCTGTAATTTCGTTTCCACCATTTCTCTATTTCTGAGCATAGATGATGTGTCCTCACAACACTGTTACTCATGTGACGTCCTTTCCTCCAGCGGAATTACCCGCCTTCTCAGGTACTACGACGTCATCCGACTTCCCCTGCCCCGTTTGCCATTCTCCCTTTATTATCGGTTGGCCGGCATACTCGCTTTTAAGCAAGAGCGCAGAGGATCTCCCGGGTTGCCGCATATTCGCAATGTCCGACATGCCATGGTCTCAGACCCCGGAGAGGCGCCATTGACTTGCCATTCGCCAATGGTCATTTTGACTTCCGTCAAAGTTAGAACGTCGTCCCTCTCAACTAATCCTTTCGGGGCTCAATCCCTTCAACCTTACGGCTTACGGCCTATCGTCTCGCTGTCCTACGCTTAATCTCGGGGATTACTCCCGTCGATCCAAGGACTCACTACCCAGTGGCTGGCCAGCCTTCCGGGGCGGGATTCACACCCGCTAAAATATGCGACCTTGACCGGCCGCACAACCAATTGATTTTTTGACTATTACATGTTTTTTATGTTTCCCGCATAAATCTTTCTCAAATGGTCAGGTGACTGGCCGAAATATCGGGTAAAGGCCTTGCTGGTGGAATGGCCGGATGCCATTTTCAGCTCCTCAGGAGTGAAACCCTGGTCTCTCAGATACTGAACCGTTGAATGCCGGGTTCCGCCGTAAAGGTCCACATCAGGAACGCCAAGCGAGCCGGCCGCACGCTTCCACCACTTATAGAAATACTTCTGGCCATAAGGGGCACCCAAGGTGGTGCCGCTACGTCCATTTTCGTGCCTGAAGAATGGTAGATCTCACTTTCATCACCCTAAAAACGTAGAAAATTTTAATTTAAAAAAACTGACCATTTAAGAATTCGCGGGACATTATCTTTAAAGCGATCTCCGTGCGGGCAGTATCGGAATTTGGATTGAATTGCCGGCATGTTCACTTTGATACGACCTCCAGAAGCGTTTATGGTGAATACGAACCCTATGGAAACGATCCATTTGAGATTACCTATGGCCACAGCAAAGATCACCGGCCGGACCTGAAACAGTTCTTGATTTCCATGTTATGCGTAGATCGAAATGTACCGGTTTTCGGTAAGATAGAAGATGGAAACGCGTCTGACAAGCGTTTGAACAATGATGTATTATCGGAGATTTCAAAATACATGGCCGTACATGGCCTCGGTTCCGGAGCATTCATTTATGTTGCTGATTCTGCGATGGTGACAAAGAACAATCTGAAAACAATGGGGAAAGATATCTTGTTCATTTCCCGGCTTCCGGCGAATTTCAAAGAATGTGGTCGGGTAATTAAAGAAGCTGTCTCAAAAGATGCCTGGGAAGATATTGGCGTCATAGCCGAAACGGAGCCGACACAGAAGCGGCCGGCTGCCTACTATAAATCTTATGAAACGGAAGTGACACTCTACGATGAAAGCTATCGTGCGGTGGTCATTCATTCCAGTGCTCATGATAGGCGCCGTCAGAAACGTATTGAGCGGGAGTTGGCTAAGGAAAAGAAGGCAATAACTGAAAAGTGCAATGAGGTCGTCAGAGTTGAATATTTTTGCAGGGAAGATGCTGAAGCAGCCGCCAATAGGCTCTCGAAAGAAAGTTGCACCTACTATGAGATCAGCACCCGGGTTGAAGAAAAACCTGTATATGGCAGAGGTCGTCCCAGAAATGACGGTTTTCGGGAAATCAAAGAGATGCGGTATCTGGTTTCAGCCAAGGTTTCAGAAAACCAGGAGGCTGTTTCAACTTTTCGAAAGGAAGCAGGCTGTTTCGTTATGCTTACCAATGTCCCCACGGAAACCCAAGAGGAAGACATGGGTTATGATTCCAAAGCGATCCTCAAGACCTACAAAGAGCAGTACGGTATCGAGCAGGATTTTGGATTCCTGAAAGACCCGGTTATCGTCAACAGCGTTTTCCTCAAAAAGCCTGAGCGTATCGAAGTTCTTGGCCTTATTCTATTGACATCTCTACTTATCTGGCGACTTATGGAACGTTCAATGCGCCAATATGTGGAACAAACGGGAGAAAAACTCCCGGGATGGAAATACAAGCCTACTGACCGGCCCACGTCTTTTATGATGACCATAAAATTTATGGGCCTTGCGGTCATTAAAATTGGCAAAGAACGCCGACTGAGCAAACCGCTCAATTCGGACCAGAAAGCCTTTTTATTGGCATTGGGGATCAAAACTCCCTCCCTCATCAAGCCGCGGCCCGGTTAGAAAAGCAGGAAAGTTCAAAAAGATTGTCCGAAAAAATGATATTGGAGACCACAAAAGGGTGACGAAGTAAGATAGAATATCTCTCAAGAAGGGAATTTATCGGGAAGAGCGCTTTTCTTGCAGGTGGCGCCTTGGGGAGTCTTGCCATTGCGAGAAGTGTATGGTCGGCCGAAGATACATTTTATAACACTTTGAGATTTTTCGAAAAACGCGGTGACGAGGGAGGGGAAGTGCCCAGGATTCTGGTCGCCTATGCCAGCCAATGCGGTTCCACACCTGTCTCACCATGGTGAAACCCACCCCGGAAAACCGCCAAAAGGCGCTTGGCTTCCTTGCGCCCCTTCGTGAAGCAGTGCCGGAAGTCACCCCAGTGGATACCGGTCTTTTTGCCGGGACGCTTGATGATGATAAACTCTCTTTTATGGTGCGTATGGTGATGAAAATAAAAATGGCGTCCAGAGGCGTATCCGAAGGCGACTACAGAAACTGGAAATCCATCAAAACATGGGCAAGAAACATTGGCGGAACGATGAGTGCCAAAAAGGGCATGCCTTTAGAAAGTCGAACGCTTTTCCAAAATCGGAAATTTGGCGATGATCGGGTAATGGTCTGAAACCGTAACTTCGTAGAGAGGCGGTCGACCCGTCTCTTCCAGCACTTGTTTGACGGTTTGGGGATCGAAAGCATAATAGGCGGGGCCTGCGAATATATAATCCAGCGTTAGGGCGGCTTTTTGTCCCTTTTTTCCCCGTTTTGTGCCGGTCCCCTTATCAGGACATAAATCCAGAAAATTGAGACGCCTTATCTTTGCAATTTCAAGGGAATTTTCCGTGGCGTTGAAATCCCCGGCCAGAAACCATACGGGTCGATCGTCGGAGGGAATGGGATTATCCTTTTC
Organism: delta proteobacterium NaphS2; assembly: GCA_000179315.1. GTDB lineage: Bacteria > Desulfobacterota > DSM-4660 > Desulfatiglandales > Desulfatiglandaceae > NaphS2. Next base: position 2,827 of record ADZZ01000584.1, on the reverse strand, counting down.
GCACCAATGGTTATAACGGGATACGATTCCGTTTAAGACGATATCCAGCTGCTGCCCCCGAATTTCCGCTCCCAGACAATCCCGCTCGGGAAACCCCTCGCGCTCTCTGGAGAGCGTTGTCAGATGCAGATTCGCCATAAATATATGGCGCGCACCCCAGATAAAATGGCTCACCACCGCAATCCTAGGTTCCGTATCACGGGTGCCGATGAACAATCCGGTATCGATTCGTATCACCTCCTGCCGAAGCCTTTCTCCCCGTTGAGCCTTTTCGCCCTTCCAGTCCCAAATGGAGCAGTGGGGAATATCACCTCGCCACATCAATCCGTTCCCCTGGCCGAGATACGCATCCGATGTCCATTTGCCGGATTGTCGAATGGGCTCCCATTTGACGGGATTGTTCTGCCTGGCCGTATCTATGGAAATGGAAGACTGGTAGAAATATCCATCGGGCGGCTCTACCAACTCCTGAATAGCACCATTTTCTTTATAACGCACAATTTCCTGAATCGCTATAAGATCCGGCCGATGCACATGAATAAAATCGTTCAACTGCCGGGTGATGCGCGCTTTCAAGAGGCCTCTCTTTTGCGGTTCGCTCTTTAGAAAAGAGATGCCATTCATATTCCAGCTGACGATGGTGATGTGAAGAGACATTTTTTCTCCCGATACGTTTAAAGCCCATGAGCATTGGCAAAAAAGGACACTGAAATTGTATCCGTGCCCCTATGAAGCCGTGGCCCTTAACCTAGAAAATGCATTTTGCCGTGTCAACAACAGAGGGTTGTGCTAACCAAATACTCACAAAACGAGCACAATCTTGGTTGACGGGAGCGGATTGACCCGGGCCTGACGTCCGGGATATTAGAAAAAGAGTCGCTTTAGCGCCGCATTCTAACAAAAATCTAACATTAACGCTTTAGTCTGAAATCTAACATTAACGCTTTAGTCTGATGGGTAAATTTTTTGATAAGTTGTTTATTTGTTACAATGACGGACTGGATCAGGATCTGGCCTCAGATAAGGGACAATGGAGAGGCAAAATGTATCGATTGAAAATATTCGCTTTCGGATTCCTCATTTTCATCATGGGTTGCATGATTGCAGGGTGCACCAAGCAAGAGCCGCCCAAGGTCTATGTCACTGGCTCAACCACCATTTTTCCCTATATGCGCAAGATTTCGGAAATCTACTCAAAAAAAGTGGACGTCAGGATTCGGATCAGCGATGGCGGCTCCATGAAAGGCATATCGGAATTGATCGACGGTAAATGCAACGTTGCCATGTCCTCCTCGCCCATCCCAACGGAAATGTTTTCCCATGCTGAATCCAAGGGGATTCAAATCAAAGGATTTCCTTTTGCCGATGATATGATCGTTCCCATTGTTCACCCGACCAATCCCGTCAACACCCTTTCGCTTGCTCAACTACAGGGAATCTATACCGGAAGCATCAAATCCTGGGAGTCCGTGGGCGGGGCTTCAAAACCCATTGAAGTGGTCAACAGGGACGCTCCTTCCGGAACCGGGGAGATATGGAAGCAGGTCGTCATGAAATCCAAGGATGTTAAAACCGGCGCAGTCGTTCAGAATTCCAACAGCGGGGTTATCGCTTATGTTGCGGAACATCCGGAAGCCATCGGCTATATCAGCCGGTCCTTACTCAATCACGAAGTCAAACCGCTCACGGTGAACGGCGTTCCGGCGAACAAAGAAAACGCAATGCAGGGAAAATATCCCATATCCAGACGGTTGTATCTCTATGTGGATGAAAAAGACTTTCCCCATCACGTCAAATCACTGATCGTTTTTGTCCTCGGCAATGGGGGCCAACAAATTGCAGAGGAATGCGGTTTCATGCCGTTGCTTGCCTTGAAGTGATGCGGACCTAATGGGAAACCGGATTCCCTGTCCCCTCATCAATAATATCCGCGTTGAAATGGTTGGCCAGTTTCCAGGCGCTTTTTCGGCTTTTAGGGGCCGCGACCTTGATTGCATAGCGGTTGCCCGGTTTTGCATCGAAACGAAGTGTTATATAATCCGAATAGACTTTTTCGTGGTCATTGTCATCAATATCCCACATATCGTAATATCGAAAATCGACACTGTGCTGACCTGCGGGAAAGATCACCTCCCTTTTTCCTTCGTAAATAATGTGTGACAGCATGCCTTCGACACTCTGGCCGTCAAAGCTTCCGATTTCAATGAAAGCGGGATACGTTAGCGTTGCCGTTTCCTTTCCGGGTTCCGAGATCTTATAAGTCTTTGTCTTCGAACAGCCTTGAGATATGAGCAATATCCCCAACAATACCATCATACCGGTTATCATTGCCCTGATTTTCATATGATCCTCCAACGGAAAGCTTTTCTCTTTTTGAGGAACTCTATCGCAGTACCGACGCTCACGTCAAGATCACTTAAGCATAATTAAAGATTAAATATAGTATTTTAGGATGGAATATTAAATTTATCAAAATTTTTTAAGCCAAAATCTAACCCTATCCTAATAACATCGAATGGAAGGGCCGCACACCCATATGAGGATTACGATCCTTCAGAATCGCTTTTGAAGAAAGACTTGATGCGGGTTGGCTCAAAAATGTAGCCGATTTTTCACAAAACCACGGCTACAGCTGCCGGGCTGGGTGCTATGAGAAAAATGGGGGGATCCGGCGGGAGAAAGGTGAAGCGCGGCCTTTACTTGACGGGTTCAAAGGAAAACTTTTGTCCTCCCAAAGAAGCTTCGAACATGAGTCCGCTTTTGGCCAGCGTAAATACGGCAACACCATTGCTGTAATCGCTATCAGCCGATACACCGGCGGTTGCCG
>ADZZ01000585.1 GCA_000179315.1 delta proteobacterium NaphS2 | reverse complement strand
GTGCTTTTTGGTATGTCGTAAAATGGCCAGTCCCTCGTGGATAAAGGTTCATTTCCAGGTGGGCCATCAGTTTTGTGCGTCTTTAATGTTGGCGCGCGCCAACGGCGCCATGACACGGCTGGCACTCCAGGTTGAAAGCGTTCCTGAAATCACGGCTTTCAAAATATTTTCAGGCAGGGCCTCAACCAGATCAAGCCGTCGTTTCACAAAACTTTTGTCGCGTCCTATCCGGGCTGCGATATGGGAGAGGCTGCACCCGAACCGCCGATGTAATTCCTGAAGCAAAACCGACTGCTCAATGGCTTCCCATTGCCGTTCATTGGTTTTGGCCAAAAGCGAAAACATGGCATTTTGTTCGTTTTCTTCTGATAAATGGACACATATTTGGTCCTTTCCGCAGGCACGAAGCGCTCGAACACGCAAGTACCCATCAACCAGAATCAGTTTGTCTTTCTCTGTAACAACCAGGGCCGGAACGATTTGCCCGTAAGTTTCGATGGAATCCCGCAATTGCTTTAAAGCCTGGTGGTTCATGATCCGGCAATGAGCGTAGCGCAATTCCAGCAGATGAATATCAACTGTTCGGGTTGATCCCACGTCCTTTCTCCCGAATGATTTCCTGTACGGTTTCTCCAAGACTGAACCATCCCCCGTTCCGGACTTCCTTCACAGGTTTCACGATCACTGGACGATCCGGAAGGGAAAGCACCTGAAACACACGGCCGTCAAATCCAATCAGGTCCTTGTCCAGCAAGCGATTACGGGCATTGATATATTGATCTGCATCCACCCTTAGAATCCGGCAGATTTTGTCGTAGCCGTAATAAGACAGCCCGTTTTTGTCAGATACCACCACCAGAAAAATGTAGAGCAGCAGTTCAATATGACTCAGGCTCTCCCAAAAACCCTTTCGCAAAAAGCGATGTTCAATAAAGGCAAAACCGCCGGCGATTTTGCGTATTCGTTTTGGAAAAAGAGGCTTTAA
>ADZZ01000586.1 GCA_000179315.1 delta proteobacterium NaphS2 | reverse complement strand
AGTCGGATAATCCGTTACGCCGATGACTTTGTTGTATGTTTCGAGCGTGAGGCAGATGCGATACGGTTTCGAAAGGAACTGGATCTGCGACTTTCCAAGTTTGGCCTTGAGATATCGCCTGAAAAGACGAAGACCATCGAATTTGGTCCATATGCACAATCCAAGGCCGATAGCCGCGGTGGCAAGGCGTCTACCTTTGATTTTCTTGGATTCACGCACTACTGCAGCCGGTCCAGGAACGGCAGGAAATTCCGGATGAAACGGATCACTTCTCGCAAGAAGTTTACCGCCAAAATTCGGATGTTTAGGGATTGGCTGAAAGCCAACCGGACCCTGCCGACCGATGAGCTAATGGGTAAGGTAGGCTCGAAATTGCAGGGACACTTTGCCTACTACGGAGTCACGGACAATTCAAAAGGTCTCAACCGGTTTTCCTATGAGGTTCATCGTCTGTTGTTCAAATGGCTGAACAGGCGAGGTAAACGAGGGTGTATGAACTGGGAGAAGTTTAACCTACTTCTTAAAAAGTTTCCTCTGCCGCAACCCCGTATTACGGTAAACCTTTTCGCTTAATCGTGAAGCGTACTCATGAGGAGCCGTGTGCGTAAATAGCGCAAGCACGGTTCTGGGAGGGGCCGGGGCCAACTGCTACCAATCTCATGTGGTCTTATGATACGTAGTAGCCGCGTGCGGCGAGGGCGTAGTCTGAGGCATATTGCGTTAAGGTTGCTGAAGAAACCGGTCTACTCGACATCCATAAAAACCAGCTTGACCAGATCCACTAGAATCGACATTTAGAGAATGACGAAGGGTAAGGTAAGGGGTTAAAACAGATGGAAATTCCCAGGATGGCCTAATCAGCGAACACCGGGGACCCTGCCGGTTTCCTGGGCATTAACCGAACGGGGAGAAAGCGAGGGACTTATGGCATGCGTCACAAAGAGGAAAGGCCGGTGGTGTGTTGATTTCTACGATCAGCACGGGAAACGGCGCCTTAAGATGATGCCGAAAGGCGCCACGAAGAAGCAGGCCATGGATAAACTTGAGGAGATCCGGAAGCAGGTTGACGGTCGTGTTTTCTTGGCCACCAAACAGATTCCGAAGTTTTCAGAAGTGGCCAAAGACTGGATCCAATGGAAAAAGCCGAATCTGAGAATCACCACTGTTGCCGTTCACATTATCCCACCGGATATTGTCCACAATAAAGCACGAAGAATATTTTGTTTTTGCCTGATTGATTTATCGTTGCAAGGCGATGCGTGACGGACTGCCTATCTTCTGATCGGGGTGCTGTTTCGAGAAAACCCTTGGGGCTCTGCCCCAAACCCCGAGGTTTTTTTAGGCATGAAGGCTCCTCGGAAATATCACATAAAAAAGGGGAGCCCGAAGACTCCCCTCCCGATGACGATATTTCGTCGTCGCCTATCCGGCTATCCCTTGGCGAGTTGCTCCTCAGCAGAGCTCGCCTCTGTTTCACCGAATCTGATTATGCAGGTTTAGCACTATCCCGTTTCCTCCACTGCGGTAAGAATATGTTCAGCCGATACAAGCTGGGCATTCTGCAGTGCCGCCACATTCAATGAGAGGTGTGCCAGCAGATTGATTTTGCGTGGCAGACCGTTTGTCGCCTGAAAAAGCGCTTCAAGAGCCGGCTGTTCAAAAAGATCCATCTGGGTTCCGGCCAACTCAAGCCGGTGTTTCAGATAAGGGAGCAACTCCTCTTTTGCAAGACCGGATATGTGATAACGCACCACAAGCCTTTGAGCCAAAGGCTCATGGACGGACAGTGAAAGCCGTCGCCTCAACTCGGCCTGGCCAACAAATATCATGCAGAGACGATTTTGTGAGTCCATCTCATAGTTTGTCAGCAGCCTGAGGTTTTCGAGGACCTCGTTTCTCAAGTATTGCGCTTCATCAATAATCAGCACTGGCCTGATTTTGGATTCCAGACAGAGTCGGTTGACCTCCATATGGATGGAACGATAAAGGGCTGCCAGGCTCCGTTCCGTGGTTAGCCCCATTTCCCAGGCAATGGATTTGTAGATATCCGTTACATTGCCGGTGGTCAGAGGAACGTAAAACACCCGGTACAGACCCGTATTCAGAGAAGCGGCCATCTTTCGGCAGATACTGGTTTTCCCGCTGCCCACTTCTCCGGTGACAAGCCCGATACCGCGCAGCTTCAACAGATAATGGAGCCGGGCTTCAAGCTCATCAGCAGCTTTTGAACCAAACAGTTTGTCCGGTTCCAGATCTTTTTCAAAAGGGTAGTGGGTCAGCCCATAGACCTTTTTATACATAGCCATCCCCCTTTTCGGCTTCGGAGATCCTGCTGAAGTTAACAGGTTGTTTGGGTCTGCTTTCCCGCTTATGATCGACGGCCTTTTCAGGATCAAGTGCTTCAATGGTTTTAGACGGGCGATCACGTTTCACAAAGCAATTGGCGTAGGTGTCCACCAGTTTCGCCTTTTGGACGAAACGGCCGTTGTGACAGACCTTTATCTCTTTGCCCTGCTCGGAAGGGTTGTAGCGGAGTGTTACGGTCTCTCCCACCAGGGAAGCGTCAATTTCATAGGCCATACCGTTCAGACTTACGGTACGGTCTTTCTGCACTTTGCGTTTTGATTCAAAAAGGAAAAGGTCGTCCAGGTCATCGCCCGGTTCGGGATATCGGACCTTCTCACCCACTCTGGCCCAGCGATCAAGGGGCGTTTCGCAGAGACTCCGATGGGGCGAACGGTGGTACTCTGTTTCGATATAGGTCCAAAGTGCTCTGTTGATCGCTTTCAGATTCAACATATGTTTTTCCGAAAGCATCGGGAGAAACTGCAATCGTACCGTTCTGAACCATCTCTCGATTTTTCCCTTGGCCGCTGCATGGTAGGGTCTGGCGTGAATCAGGGTTATGCCGAGTTTTGCGCAGACCAGGGATAAATGCTGTGACCGGAAAGCTGATCCGTTATCCACAAAAAGCCGCATGGGGATACCTCGCCTTAAAACGGCTTGTTTCAACACCTCCATGAAGGCAGCGGTATTTTCCGAATGGGCAAAAGCGGCATAGGGGATCACCCGGGTCGCATCATCAATAAAAGCGATGAGATAGGTTTTTCGTTTCCTGCCGTCATTTTTCCTGACCGCCGGACCGTACATGACATCACTCATGAACAAATCCCCGGCATTGAGGTAGGCGAAGC
>ADZZ01000587.1 GCA_000179315.1 delta proteobacterium NaphS2 | reverse complement strand
AACAGACCGGTTGCTTTTTGGTAATGTTCGTAAAAATGGGCCAGTTCCCTCGTGGATAAAGGTTCATTTCCAGGTGGGCCATCAGTTTTTGTGCGTCTTTAATGTTGGCGCGCGCCAACGGCGCCATGACACGGCTGGCACTCCAGGTTGAAAGCGTTCCTGAAATCACGGCTTTCAAAATATTTTCAGGCAGGGCCTCAACCAGATCAAGCCGTCGTTTCACAAAACTTTTGTCGCGTCCTATCCGGGCTGCGATATGGGAGAGGCTGCACCCGAACCGCCGATGTAATTCCTGAAGCAAAACCGACTGCTCAATGGCTTCCCATTGCCGTTCATTGGTTTTGGCCAAAAGCGAAAACATGGCATTTTGTTCGTTTTCTTCTGATAAATGGACACATATTTGGTCCTTTCCGCAGGCACGAAGCGCTCGAACACGCAAGTACCCATCAACCAGAATCAGTTTGTCTTTCTCTGTAACAACCAGGGCCGGAACGATTTGCCCGTAAGTTTCGATGGAATCCCGCAATTGCTTTAAAGCCTGGTGGTTCATGATCCGGCAATGAGCGTAGCGCAATTCCAGCAGATGAATATCAACTGTTCGGGTTGATCCCACGTCCTTTCTCCCGAATGATTTCCTGTACGGTTTCTCCAAGACTGAACCATCCCCCGTTCCGGACTTCCTTCACAGGTTTCACGATCACTGGACGATCCGGAAGGGAAAGCACCTGAAACACACGGCCGTCAAATCCAATCAGGTCCTTGTCCAGCAAGCGATTACGGGCATTGATATATTGATCTGCATCCACCCTTAGAATCCGGCAGATTTTGTCGTAGCCGTAATAAGACAGCCCGTTTTTGTCAGATACCACCACCAGAAAAATGTAGAGCAGCAGTTCAATAT
>ADZZ01000588.1 GCA_000179315.1 delta proteobacterium NaphS2 | reverse complement strand
TATAAACTGCTGCACGCCACGGGTTACCCGAAAGATTACATCACTGATAGAGACCATCGTCGCTTCGCCTACCTCAATGCCGGGGATTTGTTCATGAGTGATGTCATGTACGGTCCGGCGGTCAGGAAAAATGACGGCAGGAAACGAAAAACCTATCTCATCGCTTTTATTGATGATGCGACCCGGGTGATCCCCTATGCCGCTTTTGCCCATTCGGAAAATACCGCTGCCTTCATGGAGGTGTTGAAACAAGCCGTTTTAAGGCGAGGTATCCCCATGCGGCTTTTTGTGGATAACGGATCAGCTTTCCGGTCACAGCATTTATCCCTGGTCTGCGCAAAACTCGGCATAACCCTGATTCACGCCAGACCCTACCATGCAGCGGCCAAGGGAAAAATCGAGAGATGGTTCAGAACGGTACGATTGCAGTTTCTCCCGATGCTTTCGGAAAAACATATGTTGAATCTGAAAGCGATCAACAGAGCACTTTGGACCTATATCGAAACAGAGTACCACCGTTCGCCCCATCGGAGTCTCTGCGAAACGCCCCTTGATCGCTGGGCCAGAGTGGGTGAGAAGGTCCGATATCCCGAACCGGGCGATGACCTGGACGACCTTTTCCTTTTTGAATCAAAACGCAAAGTGCAGAAAGACCGTACCGTAAGTCTGAACGGTATGGCCTATGAAATTGACGCTTCCCTGGTGGGAGAGACCGTAACACTCCGCTACAACCCTTCCGAGCAGGGCAAAGAGATAAAGGTCTGTCACAACGGCCGTTTCGTCCAAAAGGCGAAACTGGTGGACACCTACGCCAATTGCTTTGTGAAACGTGATCGCCCGTCTAAAACCATTGAAGCACTTGATCCTGAAAAGGCCGTCGATCATAAGCGGGAAAGCAGACCCAAACAACCTGTTAACTTCAGCAGGATC
>ADZZ01000589.1 GCA_000179315.1 delta proteobacterium NaphS2 | reverse complement strand
GCTTTCCTGTCCGTCCATGAGCCTTTGGCTCAAAGGCTTGTGGTGCGTTATCACATATCCGGTCTTGCAAAAGAGGAGTTGCTCCCTTATCTGAAACACCGGCTTGAGTTGGCCGGAACCCAGATGGATCTTTTTGAACAGCCGGCTCTTGAAGCGCTTTTTCAGGCGACAAACGGTCTGCCACGCAAAATCAATCTGCTGGCACACCTCTCATTGAATGTGGCGGCACTGCAGAATGCCCAGCTTGTATCGGCTGAACATATTCTTACCGCAGTGGAGGAAACGGGATAGTGCTAAACCTGCATAATCAGATTCGGTGAAACAGAGGCGAGCTCTGCTGAGGAGCAACTCGCCAAGGGATAGCCGGATAGGCGACGACGAAATATCGTCATCGGGAGGGGAGTCTTCGGGCTCCCCTTTTTTATGTGATATTTCCGAGGAGCCTTCATGCCTAAAAAAACCTCGGGGTTTGGGGCAGAGCCCCAAGGGTTTTCTCGAAACAGCACCCCGATCAGAAGATAGGCAGTCCGTCACGCATCGCCTTGCAACGATAAATCAATCAGGCAAAAACAAAATATTCTTCGTGCTTTATTGTGGACAATATCCGGTGGGATAATGTGAACGGCAACACCATTTTCATTTTAAAGGGTGTCCCCGTCTCCGAGTAGCATTATTATATTTTTATGGACGTCCCTGCTGCCGCACTGCTGCCCGTCAAAATTATCCTTTAATTTCAATCTCTTTTAACCGGACAGCAGTGTTTCGAAGTCCAAAAAAAGATCCCGTTGTCAAAGAAAAAATTTCTTCATTTTTTCTAATGGTGGAGTGTGTTTTTATTTGACAAGCCCTTTAATGGGCGACCCCGAATTGAGAATTGCATCGAATTACGTACGGGATTCTTTTGATGTGCACCGTAGCGTGATGTCGCGGCCTGCGGAAGATGGGTTGTTTACTCGTTTACTTTGACAAAAAGTCTCTAAATACAAAATCATTCGTTTTACTGTCTTTTGGCCCCTTTTGAATCTGCCAAACACAAAAACTATCATCCCTTCTATATTTCCCTTCAAATTCCTTATACATCGCATCCTCGATCGCCTCACGTGCATCGCTAACCCGATGAATGCCGAGCCACCTTTTTAAGCGACTTTTCTGAAAAAGGCTATCCGCTTCGCAAATAATCTTGTTCACAATTCTGGAAGCCTCAATTCCGTATGATATAATGGACCCCGATTTTTGAACCAGTAGTTAAGCTACTTTTCTTGTGATATCCTCTGATCAGAAGGGAGATCAGATGAGAAAGAGATACCCCGGAAATTTTAAGGCAAAAGTAGCAGTCGCTGCGATCAAATCAGAGGAAACCATTGCTGAATTATCGTCGAAATTCGAAGTCCACAGAGCCCAAATCATGCGATGGAAAAAGGAAGCTCTGACGGCGTTGCCTGATGTTTTCTCGAACGCAAAGGGGAGAAAAGAGCAGGATCGCGAAAAATTGATTGAAGAGCTCTACCGGCAGATTGGGCAATTGAAAGTTGAAAACGACTGGTTAAAAAAAAGTCTTAGCAAAATCAACCTTTGACAGATGTCAACTGATAGACAAAAGCTGCCGGAATATCAGCATAAACCGCCAATGTGAGTTGCTGAATGTCTCAAAAGGGAGATTGTATTATGAGCCGGTGGGCATTGATCCTTACAGCCTTGAGCTGATGGATTTGATTGACCGGCAATTTACAGAAACACCTTTTTATGGAAGTCGCCGGATGACGGCTTGGCTCAACCGCTGGGGATACCCTGTTAACCGTAAACGGGTCCAACGCTTAATGCGGCTTATGGCGTTAGAGGCCATATATCCCAGAACCAATATTAGCAAAAGAAGAAAAGATCACGAGGTTTATCCTTATTTACTCAAAGGTGTTAAAATTGAAAAACCGGATTATGTCTGGAGTTCCGACATCACCTATATTCGTATTGGACGCGGATTTATATACTTGACTGCCATTATCGACTGGTTCAGCAGATATGTTCTTTCATGGAAATTGAGTAACACCCTGGAACCAGCGTTTTGCGTGGAGGCCCTCAAG
>ADZZ01000590.1 GCA_000179315.1 delta proteobacterium NaphS2 | reverse complement strand
CGAGAGGCGCTCCGCATCGCACTTCCAGAAGGAAAAAATGGCCTCAATGATGATGGCGATGATACGGATATGAAAACGATCAAGGAAAAGGTAGCAGCGTTCCAGGAAAAATTAAAATCTGAAGAAACCTTGTCAAAGAGAGATGAATACAAAAAGATGATTCAGCAGATAGATACATATTGGGATAAGCTCTTCGCAGATCCCATCTCTGTTCATACCGCTACTGGAGAACAACTTATCCAGCCCCAACGAACCAACAATATTCTGGAGCGCTTTTTCAGGGATCTCAAAAGAAAATACCGCAAAAAAACAGGGACAATTTCTTTGAACAAGACATTGAAAACAATCCTCTCGGACACTCCCCTCGTCAAAAACCTTGAGAACAAGGAGTATCTCGACATTATACTTGATGGTTGCAATACGCTGGAACAACGTTTTGCGCGGGTTGACAGCAAATTGGTTTTGCAGGAATTAGACAAAAAAAGGAAGGAAACAGGCAGGCTCCCACAGATTTTGAAAAAGATGATACGGGAACCGGCGTTCCCTCGAAAACTGGGAGAATTGTTTGGTTGTTAAGCAAAATCAAGGCCAACCGTTATTTTCGGCCATAGTTTGTTTCCTAATAATCCATAATACGCTCAAAACTCTATTTTTTGGGGCCGTTTATGGAGCAATTGAATGTCATTACGAAAAGGGTCGATGTTCTTCCCATGGTAAAGTACTACATTGATCAGCTCGGGATCTATGGGCTTTTTTCGAAATACGTCAAGAAGCCGGAACAATCGCCAGTTGATCCTGCTCAAATTCTTTCGGTTGTGGTAGCCAATATCATATGTGCATCACAACCCCTTTATAAAGTTGAACAATGGGCCGCTGATTACATGGATGGACTAAGTGAATATGGGCTCAACGCTTCAATGTACAATGACGATCAAATTGCCAAAAAGCTTGACTGTCTTTTCAAGGCAGACCGAAATTCCTTTATGTGTGAATTGAGCGCAAATGCCATTGGAGTATATCTGCTTGAAACAAGACAGATCCATAATGACAGCACATCGGTTACTTTCACCGGCGAATATGAAAATCAACACCCCGGAGCCGTTAAACTGAAATACGGTTTTAACAAGGACCATCGGCCTGACTGCAAACAAATCGTTTTTGGTCTGAATATCACGGCTGATGGAAATGTCCCCTTATCATTTGAATTGTTTGATGGAAACCGCACTGACGATACAACCCATGTCCCCAATTGGAATGCCCTCCGGGAATTCCTGGGAGAGTCGGATTTTATTTATATTGCCGACTGCAAACTATGTTCACAGAAAAATCTGGACCATATCCATGAACACGGTGGAATATTTATTACGATCGTTCCCAAAAACCGATCTGAAGTCAAACAGTTCCACGAATTTCTAAAAACAAACTCCATCGAATGGCAATATGCCTATGAAACGCCAAACAGCCGAAAAAAAGCAGAAACCATCCTATACAAAACATACGAAGGCGAGCCTTCCAAAAATGGATATCGTATCATTTGGGTTCACAGCAGTGCCAAAGAAAAACAGGATAAAAGCCGCCGAGACAACAGGATCGCCAAAGCCGATCTCCAACTCACTGAACTTTCTTCCCGGCTCAATCAATACAACCTCAAGACAAAGGAACAGATTGAAAAGGCAATCAAGAAGGCAACCAAAGGTACATTTGATCTTTTCCAAATTCAGCTCATCGAGGACAAACAAATTGTTCAGCGCCAGATAGGTCCTGGAAAGCCGGGACCGAACACACAATACAAAGAAGAAGAAAATATATCCTACTGCCTCGAGTGGGAATTGGATCACAAGGCCATAAACAATCTGGCTGCCCGCGATGGCATTTTCCCTCTCATTACAAACGCTGAAATGGAAGCGGCAGAAGTCCTTAAAGCCTATAAAAATCAACCGTATCTGGAAAAAAGAATGTACACGGCCAAGTCCATTTTAAAGGTCGCTCCCGTTTTTCTCAAAAAGACGGAGCGAATCGAGGCGATGACCTTTCTCTATTTCATCGCACTAATGATTGTCAGCCTTATGGAACGTAATATTCGAAAGAATATGGCTGAGCAAGGGGTTGAAAAACTGCCCATTTTACCCAACGGCATGAATACCAAAAAACCAACATGGAACAATCTCAACTACTTTTTTAAAAATGTTCATCTCAGCATGGTTGAAAAGCAAGACAAAATCATTCAAACAGTTACAAAGGGTGTCACCCAGTTGCACGAATTTGTGTTGAAATTATTAGGTGTTCCGCCGTCTGTATACGCTGCTATCCAAGACCGATGGTGGCTTTTCAAAAACTCGGAATTAGGTCAAAATTTGAACTCAACATAATTCGGAAAACTACGCTCTAATCGTGCGAAATGTAAGTTAACATTCTTTGTTCTATTTTGGATAATTTCTTGGGATTAATGTAATTATCCGGCTTAATATTTTCACCGAGAATCCCATTGATCTGACGCATAAATCTGAGCTGCAGCAAAAAACTATAGGCCTGTTCAATCTCGTGGTAATCATCCCGGTCAAGCACATGCTTGTCGTATAACTGATACAATCGACTCTGGGTGTTGGTCTGGATGATACCATTTTCTAGAGAATAGATGCGGGCAAAATCAACCATCGGGGCCATACAGGTTTTGATATCGAGACTTTTTTTATGCGTGCCYTTTTTTTTCAACCAAGAAATTACCCCAAAAACCGATGGGTGGGCGAAAGCCCAAAGAATTCTGCGTCAGAAACCTCAGGAATCCGGATCGTGCGCTTAGAGAACTCACCAGGTGACGTCTCAGTTCCTCTGTAAGATGCCTGTCTCCGTAGGCATGCCTGAAATCAAAAAAGATGGTGGTATGCAGTAGATTTTCAGGCTCCGCGGTACGAATCCATTTGGTAAAATACCCTTTCCAGGTGGAAAGCGGCTGGCACCATTTTTCATTTTTGGCCATGATTCCACCCAGACAAAGATCATAGCCTGCCTGATCCAGCCACAAACAAATTCTTTCCCCCAGTTCGAGAAAATAGTGTTGAACTCCCTTTTCCGTCAGACCGGAGCCCGGATCCACGTCTTCAAAAACAATTGCGTTGTCCTGATCGGTTTTAAGTGTCTGCTCCTGCCTTCCTTCACTGCCAAGGGTCACAAATGCAAAGGAAACAGGCGGCGGGCCCTGTTCATTGAGTGCAAATTCAATAATTTTTTCTAAAATCGCATCGGAAAATGTGGTGACCAGCCAAGTCACAGCCTTGGTTTTTGTCCCGCTGGTTAGCATGCTGTGGATCAATCTGGGCAATTGGCTATGTTTGCCCATAATGGCTTCCAAGGTCTTTGCCTGGCTGATTTCACGAATCAGGGCGGTATAGTTGAGTTCGGCTAGCAGGCGATTGTCCAGTTCCGGGTCCAGGCCGGATTTGTTGAACAGCTCGGGATTATACATTTCAAACTGTGCTTCGGGCAATACGATCATCGGTTTTACAGCCCGTCCGCCTTCCGGTTTATCGCCAGGTATCAACAGCCTGAGATACGGCATTGCCGTGTCATCATCTGCCTCGAACGGCCAAATGGCGGCATGATTGGCATTGATGGCCTCTTTTAAGGTGAAGGGGAATATCTGCCCTGAAATATCAGGGTAAAGGTCTTCCCATTTCTTGATCGTATCCGCTTCAAGTGCCTGTCCCTGCCAGCGAAGATCAATACTGACAATTCCATCGCTTATGGTAACAGCGCCCAAAAACGCTTGAATCCCTGTTTGATCCCTCAACTGACTCAGCAGAAAAAGAATCACCATGGTAAGGGCATACCGGTCTGCTTTTATACACAGGTCCCTATCAAGATCTTCCAGGCTTAATTGAATGTCGAGTTTTTCACCGGACCTTCGGGCAATGGTTTCAAGAAAATCCGCTGCCGGTATGGTTTCCATGGATTCTTGGATTCCGGTTAGATTGGTATAGCTTAGAGAAACCTCATTTAAGATGTCACTCAATGCGAGGGATTCCTTGTGAATAATCTCTTTGAATTTATCCTGGCGTGCCTGGTCCATTTCTGGATAATCCATTATCGCTTCGATGGCGGCCCGTATGCTTGCAATCGGCGACCGGGCATTTTTCGCAAGAGAGTGTAGGGTCGCTTCCATGTTTTTGTCGATCTCATTCTGCCGGGTGATATCCTCCAATATCAAAACAAACCCTCTAAATTGTCCGGCAGAATTAAGCAGGGGTGTTACCCTTGACCGAACCGTGTTCCGATGAACCCTGAAAATAAAATAAGAGGCCGTATCCAGCACATTCTTTTTCAGTCGTTCATTGATTTCATCCAAAGTGTGCTCAATAAGATTCTTATCGATCAAAGCGGTGATCATTTGCCCTAAGAATGGAAAAGACCCGTGATCCTCTTCCAGTTTTAGAATGGCATTCACCGGCTTATTGTATAGGAGGATTTCGCCCCTGGCATTGCAGACAATGATGCCCCAGGGCAGATTGGCAATAACCGAGGCAAGAAATCTGTTCTCTTTATTCGGTTCTTTGTCAGGCTTCAAATCTTGATGGGAATCGGTCATCTTCAAACCTTTTTTGACATTGGAAGATCATTGGATGTTCGACTTTTGCGGTTGCTCACTTCCTCCGATTATTCCTTCGCAATCTTGCGCTAAACGGCCGCTTTTTCCATCAGAGCCGGTTTTAAAATGAAAAAGCCCATACGCCGTTTTGACCTGGACACGGTGTATGAGCCTTTAGAATCCTCATTCGTCCTCCCATTTTGGGTTGGATCATGTTTTTTCGAGGAACGGACTTGTTTTCATTGGGGCTGGTTTAATTTATCGCTTATCCGATCGCGTTAGAGGTCATTGTACATGATGTTGCATCGCCTTTGTGGCAATTTAAACCGGTTTACAAACACTTGTAAACCATAAAATATGAAATCCCGGGCACCGCAATACATGCACCGACTTTGAGCCCCTGCTTTTTTTCTTATGGCCTGATTCGAAAATAATAGAAATTTTCACTGGAGTTGCTTGCTTTTTTCTAATTTCCGCCTAACGCTCACCTAATTTGTATTGTGGATACATCCCATTTGTAAAAGGGTTCCCATCCGGATGCTTCACCGGAAACCATCGAAGGATCTCCTGACAACCCTAAAGAAACGGTTCATCCATGGCAATTACAGACATCAAGACGAAAATTGTCTGCACCATCGGCCCTGCCTGCCAGTCACAGAAAATGATGGAAAAAATGCTGTCAGCGGGAATGAATATCGCCCGTCTCAATTTCTCACACGGAGGATATGAAAGCCATGGCAAGGTCATTCAAAACCTTCGAACCGCAGCAGCGGTTACCGGCAAAAGGCTTGCCATCCTGGCCGACCTACCCGGCCCTAAAATCCGCATCGGACAATTTGAGCGGGAGCCCATTGAGCTCCTGCCCAATGATCGGTTCACCCTGACAACCGAGGATATCTTGGGCGACGGCAGGCAGGTCTCGGTGACATTCAAGAAATTGCCTGAAGTTGTCCGCCCTGGACATCTTCTTTTTATAAACGATGGGATGCTACAGTTGGAAGTTCAGGCGGTTTCGGGGCCCCATGTTCATTGCCGTGTCTTGGTGGGTGGAGAATTGCTGTCCCGGAAAGGACTTAATCTCCCGGGCATCGAGTTGGGGATTGGCGCATTCACGGAGACGGATCATGCGTGGTTGGAATTCGCCGCGAAGCATGGCCTGGACGCCATCAGTCAATCCTTTGTTGAAACGGCAGATGATGTGAGGGCCGTACGAAAAGCGGCTGCCGCATTGGGCTATCACCCCTTTATTATCGCAAAAATTGAACGTTCAAGCGCCTTGGACCATGTAGACGAGATTTTACAGGCAGCGGATGGGATCATGGTTGCGCGGGGTGATCTGGGCGTGGAAATTCCCATTGAGCAGATTGCCATGGTTCAGAAACGGCTGATGCAAAAGGCGAATCGCGCGGGAAAACCCGTCATTACCGCCACGCAAATGCTCCTTTCCATGACGGGAAACCGTCGGCCCACCAGAGCCGAGTCCACCGATGTGGCCAACGCCATTCTGGACGGAACCGATTGCGTCATGCTTTCCGAGGAATCGGCCATGGGCCGTTATCCGGTTGAAGCGGTGACAATGCTCAGCACAATTTCGGCGGCAACAGAACCGTTCTTGACGGATCCATCGATTCGGACCGGTTCAAATACGACCTTGATAAAGGATGATATGAGTATCCGGGACATCATCTGCTACAGTGTCAGAAGTGCCGTGGAGCATGTCTGCCCCGCTTTGATAATAGCCCCCACCAAGACCGGAGCGACTGCACGACGTATTGCCAGATTCCGGCTCCCCGTCTGGATTGTCGGTGTGAGCCGACACAGGCATACCTGTCAGCAGCTTCAATTCTCCTATGGTGTGCATCCACACTATGAAAAAGAGCATCCGGAGAACTGGAAATCATTTGCAAGGAATTTGATGAAACAACACGGCATTCAAGGAGAGATTGTCATTCTGACCGAAAGACCATCTTCCAGCCATCCCTCGGGAAATAATCGTATGGAAATTTTGGATCTCACACGGCAGTGATTCCCACCGAAGCACTAAGCCAAAGATATTTTCAAACCACAATGAAGAGGCTTGGGATCAAGGCTTTAGGCCGGAAGGTCTTTGGGAATGGGAATAACGAAGGCTTCGAGATCCGAGAGCAAGCTGATCCTTATGGAACCAATTTGACGATACTACCCCCACTTTTTCTTTTTGGTGGGGATGCCCAGCCGTGAAAGATGGCGGTAAATACTGGGAACGCTCAATCCTGAAAGTTGGCTTGCCTGGCTGATATCATTGTCCGCCGCCTGCATGATCCGGGTGAAGTACCGGCGGTCGCAGCTGCGTTTATGCTCGGCATAGCTGGGAATCTGCGTCTGCTGTTCTGGTTCGGTCCCATGGGAAGCGGGTCCTGTCTTGGGCTGGGGAAGCGGTTCTGATTGCAGGGGACTGCGCCTTCCTTTGAGAAACCCAAGGCGGATATGGGCAGGAAGGTGCTTGGGATAGATCACAGGATCCGTGCCGGCCTGGATAACCGCTGCACCGACAACATTCATCAACTCCCTGACATTGCCGGGCCAGTGGTATGCACCTACCACCTCAAGCAGTTCATCTGACACCTCCTTTTTGTCAATGCCGTACCGGTCACAGGTGGTCTCAATGCAGTGGGCGGTTAGAATGCCGATATCCTCTCCGCGCTCTCTTAAAGGGGGAAGCACAATCTCAATGGTCTGCAGGCGATAGAGCAGGTCACTTCTGAAGGTCCCCTCTTCGGCCATGGCGGACAGGTCCCGGTTGGTGGCGGCCACAAGGCGGAAGTCGCTTTCAGCCTCTTTGGCCGCCCCCACAGGCCTGAAACGGTGTTCCTGGAGCACCCTGAGAAAAGATTTCTGCAGTTCCAGGGGCAGCTCTCCCACCTCGTCCAGAAAGAGGGTGCCTCTATCCGCCTGGGCTACAAGGCCTTTGCGGTGGGCATGGGCGCCGGTGAAGGCGCCTTTGACATGGCCGTATAAAATTGATTCAACAAGGGATTCGCTCAGACTTGAACAGTCCACCACCACAAAGGGGCTGCCGCTTCGTTGGCTGTTCAAATGGACCGCCCGGGCAGCCAGTTCTTTTCCCACCCCTGTTTCTCCTCTGATCAACACGCCGGCATCACTGGCCGACGCCCTGCCGATCTCCTGGAGGGAACGCTGGATGGCAGGACTCTGTCCAATGATTCCTCCAGGGTTGACAATTGTTGGCAGTGCCCCTGCTTTTTGGGCCTTTTTCCGGTAGGTCAAGGCACTTTCAAGGGTGTCCAGTAAAGCGGCCGGGGAGGCCGGCTTTGAAATATAATCCCAGGCATTGCTTTCCATGCTTTTTTGGGCCGCATAGTCTGATCCCATGCCGGTGATGACAATGACCTCCGGGCTGTTGGGAAAGGTTGCAGATTCGTCAATGAGGCCAAGGCCGTCACCGTCGGGCAGGTCAAGGTCAAGGTAGATGACATCCACATTCTTTAGGGCCTCTTCCCTTCCTGCAGAAAGGGTGGCCGCACAAATCACCTCATGCCCTTTGTCTTTGAAAAGTCTGGAAAAACTCTTCTGGACCAGTATGTCATCGTCTATAATCAGGATACGTGCCATGGAACACCTGCTTTTTATACAACGTCAGACGCAGTGCTGCCTGACCACTTCAATGAGTTTATTGGGGGACATGGGTTTAAAGGCAACGCCTGAAACCCCTTCTTTTTTTGCCTCTTCCTCCAGATCCGGCTCAATATGGCCCGTGCAGATCACAATTTTCGTCTTTTTTTCCAGGTCCATCATCCTTCTGGCCATTTCAAGGCCTGACATGCCGGGCATGGCATGGTCGGCAAGCACCAGTTGGTACCGGTCCGGGTTCTTCCTGAACAACGCCAGTCCTTTTTTTCCGCTGGCGGCTGTGTCCACCAGGAAGCCGGCCTGCCTGAGCACCCTTGCCATGGCGGTCAACGGGCCGGGATCATCATCCACCAGCAGCAGTTGGATATTTTCCCCCCGCAGGTAACACAACTGGCCTTCCAGGGCGGTTTGGGGATCCGATGTCATGGGCAGTAGAACCGTGAAAAGGGTACCCTGCCCCGGGGTGCTTTCCACAAGGATCTCTCCCTTGCATCCCCGGACAATGGAATGCACTGCGGCAAGTCCCATGCCGATACCGCCGGAGTTCCTTTTGGTGGTGAAAAAGGGGTCAAAAATCTTTTCCAGATCATCCGGCGGGATTCCCTGGCCCGTATCTTTTACCTTTAAGGCGGCATAGCTGCCCGGGGAAAGGTCTTTGACCCGCTGACCGATTTTGGGGGAAACCTTCCGGCAGTCCAGGGAAATGTGGATCGTCCCGCCGGCATCCGGCATGGCCTGCTGGGCGTTGTGCAGCAGGTTCGTAAACACCTGCTGGATCTGGGTGGCATTGGCAAGAACAGAGCAGGAGGGCAGTCTCAGGTCGGTATGCAGTTTGGTGCGGGGGGAAAGCGTGGATTTAAAATCCTTGATGCAGGCCCGGAGCAGGGGCGGCAGGTGCAGGGTCTTGCGGTTGACATCCTGCTGCCGACTGTACTCAAGGACCTGGGCCACAAGACTTGAGGCGCGGTTGGCTGCCTCCAGGGCCTCATCCAGCGCTTCTGTGAGATCCAGGTTTTCCACCTTTGTCCTTGCATATTCCACATTGAAGATAATGGGCACGAGGTTGTTGTTCAGGTCATGGGCAATGCCGCCGGCCAGCACACCGATGGCCCGCAGTTTCTGGGCCTGGAAAAGCTCTTTTTCAACGGTTTTCAGGTCGGTGATGTCCACCCCCATCTCCAGTACCAAGGGCTCTCCGTCTTCGTCTTCAAAGGGGTAGTCATAGATGAGAAAGGACCGGCCGTTGTTGTCGGTAAACTCCCATTCCACAGACTCCCCTGTTTCAAAAACCTCAAAGGTGGGGCAGGCCGGACACGGAGAGGTGCGCCCCGCAAAGACCTCGTAGCAGAGGCGGCCTTGTGCCTCGCCGTAGAGTTTTCTGACCCGCCTATTGGCAAAGGCCACGGTGTAGTCCCTTCGCTGCAGATAGATGAAGGTGGGGAGTTCCTCAAAGAGGTTGAAAAAGAGCTTTCTGCGCCGTTCCTTTAGCAAGGCTTCCTGACGGTGGGAGGCTTTTCTTCTTCTGAGGCTGTTCTTTAGGGTGAGCAGCCGTGTTTCATCCCGGATCTCAACGATGATCTCCAACGTTCCCTTGCTGGAGATGGGGATGACCCTGCAGGCAAATGAAACCGGCCGGTTGTCCTCCTTCGAGGTGTGGTTGAAGTTTTCTTCTGGCCCTGATTCTTCCATCCGTTTAAAAGCCTGTTTCAGTTGACGTTTGAACGGGGAGGGCAGAGGGTGATCAAATAATGAGCCGGCGTGTTTCCGGGAAGGTGCCGGGCCGATAAAATCGGAAAATTTTGAGTTGGCAAACCTGATGGAACCGTCTGGCTTCACAACGGCCACGGCATCGGGGCTGTTCTGGATGAAATATATAAGCGGCTGGTCCATTGGCGTTCTTATCAATGATGAAACAGGGATGTCAAGAAATTTTCATTTCTTATAAATGAATTATCAAAAATGATAAAAACCAGTGAAAAGGACCGGCCTGGGCCGCCTGCATTTGTTCTGTTTTTATGTATATGCTTTGTTACGTCGTATTTTTGTTGCGGTTTGGAACTGGCATGTATCTTGATATTAAGAATTGGAGAAAAGATTTCAGAACACCTTGATGCCATAAATCAAGGAGATCCTTTGACCCTAAACAAAGAGAAAATATTTATGACCCCCACGACCCCTGGAATGACAATGATCAGCAAGATCAAGCAGACCATTGAGGAAAATGATATTCATTTCATAAGATTTGAGCAGGCCGACCTTTACGGTGTTTCCAGAAGCAAGACAGTGCCGGTGGGCAGTTTTATGGATTATATTGAAAACGGCCTCAACTTTTACGGGGGCCTGCTGGGGCTGGATATCCAGTCCATGGTGCCGGAAGGGACCGGGTATGCCGAAGAGGTGGCCTTTGCGGATCACTGCACCGTACCGGATCTATCCACTTTTACGGTGCTTCCCTGGGTTCCCAACACCGCCAATATCACAGTCGACCCCTATTGGTACGACGGCACCCCTGCCCTGGCCTCCCCCAGACTGCTACTCAAAAAGATCATCGACGCGTTTGACAAGATGGGCTACATCTGCCGGCTTGGATATGAGTTCGAATTCTATGTGCTGGACCGGGAAACCAGAAAGCCGGTCTACTCCGGACAGCCGATTTTTGTTACCCTGAAAAACAACTTTGACATTGATTTCACCTATGACCTGATGCGCAAGATGGAACAGGCCGGGGTTCAGATCATTACCCAGAACTCCGAACACGGGCCGGGCCAGCAGGAAATCAACCTCTATTACAAAGACGGTATCGGCGCTGCAGACACCGCCTTTCTCTACAAAATGGGCACCAAGGAGATGGCGCTCCAGCACGGGTATATCGCTACCTGGATGACCAAACCCTTCATCGACTCCAGTGCCTCAGGCTCCCACTTCCATATCAGTCTTATTGACAAGGAAACCGGGAAAAACGCCTTTAACGATCCGGATGGAAAATACGGATTGAGCGAGCTTGCCCGGAATTTTCTGGCAGGGGTTCTCGAACATGCCGCAGCAAACACCCTTTTCACCGCCCCCACCATCAACTGCTACAAGCGCTACCGGGTGAATTCCTTTGCCCCCCACACCGCCACCTGGGGCATGGAGAACCGGACCGTAGGAATTCGTCTCAAGGGAACCCGGGGGGAGTCCACCCATTTTGAAAACCGTCTGGCCTGTGGCGGAACCAACCCCTATCTGCTGGCTCTGTCCACCCTGACAGCAGGCCTTGAAGGAATCAGATCTCAACCGGAACTGCCAGCCCCCGTGGAAGGGGTTGCCTATGGCCGGGACGATCTCCCCTTTTTGCCCGCCTCCCTTGAGGACGCCATTTTTGAATTTGAAAAGGATACGGCACTCCAGAAAATGTACGGGCCTGAGTTTGTGAAGCTGGTGCTGGCAGTGAAAAAATTTGAGGTGGAAACCGCCAAAAAGCAGTTTGAAGACTATGGCACTCCGGATTTCAACAACCGAGTGGACCCCTGGGAGTGGGACTACTACATGGAGCTCATCTGAATTCTTAACATGCCGGAAACAAGAATGAATTGAACCACGTGATAAGGGAATTTCATGTCCAGTCCAATACCTGTAATTGCGCTCGGCGGCGCTCCATTTGAAAAGGGCCTTGCCCACGGCAGGGCCTTAAGGGCGCAGATCCGGGATTTCAGCGCATCGGTTGTGGCCGTACACCAGGAAAACAACGCCTTTTTAAAGGTTGACCGGAGCAGTCTCCATGCCTTTTGTCTCAGAAACCTGGGGTTTCTGCAAAGGTTCTCTCCCCAGTTGGTTGAGGAGATGAAAGGCATTGCCAAGGGCGCTGGCCTGCCCTTTGAAGATATTCTCATGCTCAACTCTTTTCTCGAACTTGAGGATTTGCGGGCCCCGAGTCTGGGTGGCAAGGCCCTTCCGGATGCGCTCTGGGGATGCACAAGCTTTAATGTCCCTGGCCCTGCCGCAGCCTCTGGCCGCCCCCTGATCGGCCAGACCTATGATATGGAAAAGTATTATGAAAAATACCTGGCCCTTCTCAGGATCGATGATCCTGAAGGCCCAAGTCAGCTGATTGTCACTCTGGCCGGTATTGTGGGGCTCAACGGCATCAACTCGGAGGGCATCGGCGCTGTGATCAACAAGATCGTGGCAACCGATGCAAGGCCCGGGGTGATCTATCCTTTCATCATGAGAGAAGCCTTGGCCTCCCGGCGCATCGGGGATGCGCTGGGAAAAGCCATCTTTTCTTCCAGGGCCAGCGGCCTGAATTATCAGTTTTCAGGCCAGGGCATTACCTTTTGTGCTGAAACCTCCGCCACCCGGTACGAACTGCTGGACTGCACGGGCGGCCTTGCCCACACCAACCATTATGTGGGCCGGGAGATGCGGCAGTTTGAAACCCCCAACTGGCTGAGCCACGGCGGATCCATGGTCAGAAAACAGAAGGCGGATCTCTTTTTGGCCCGGCACAGTGGAAAGATCACGCCGGAACTGCTCAAGGAGCTGACCTGCGACCATACCAATTACCCGCGTTCCATCTGTGCCCACGGCTTTCCGGATGAGGGGGAGAATACCGCTTTTCATACCATTTTTGCCGTGGTAATCTCACCGGAACAGGGATGGCTTGAGATCTGTACGGGCAGCCCCTGTAAAAACGGGTACCATCGGTTTCTGATCTGATGAATGAGGTCTTTGAATACCTGCAGGACGTTATAAAGGCCTTAAAAGGCAACCGTGCGTTTTATGATCAATATCTTTGTCACATACCGCTGCAACATGCACTGTCCTTACTGCTTTGCATCCCACCTCAAGGCCGTGCAAAAAAAGGATATGACCCTTGGGGACTTTCAACGGCTGCTGGCCTGGATGAGGGGTGCGGGGGTTGTCATGGCGGGATTTATCGGCGGAGAGCCCACCCTCCATCCGAATCTTAAGGAAATGATGAAGATGACCCGGGATGCGGGCATATCCGTGACCCTGTTTACCAATGCCACCTTTGATCCCCGGCTGGTTTCTGAGGTTGCCTCCCATGTGGACAACTTTGTGGTCAATTACAATGATCCTGAAATTTACCCCTCCCGGACCCTGCAGGACCGGCTCCATGAGAACCTTACCCGGCTCTCCCAAAAAGGGGCCAGGATGACCTTTTCAAAGAATTTTTCACCCAGCTACAGCGGTTACGCGTATCTGCTTGAAGGGGCACGGCACTACGGGGTCAGGGCCATCCGCTACGATATTTCCCGGCCGGCAAGCTTAAGAGAAAACGAGTATTTTACAGGTGATGAAACAAGGGAAGTGACAGGAAAAATCGTCTCTTTTGTCCAGGCGTGTGAGGCGGAAGGGATTAAAACCGGGCTTGATTGCTGCATGAAGTTTTGTGACCTCTCCCATTCTGACAGGACTTTCCTTGAGCGGGTTTCCATGAAATTTACCGGAATCTGCCATCCGTCCATTGATATTCATCCGGATCTTTCAGCCTCATACTGCCTGCCCATGTCCCATGTCCAGGTGCCTGACGTGACCGCATTTCCGAGTCAAGAGGCCGTGCGCCATCACTTTGCCGCTGCGGTTCGACCCCTCCGGTACGAAATTTCTTTAGCGGCTTGCAGCAGCTGCAATTTTTTTAAAAGACGGTGCCAGGGCGGATGCCTTGCCACCAAACAGCATGAAGCCCTTGTCCCGAATGGTCCAAAGACTTCCATGGAAGAAACCGTGAGGTAACCCATGGCTGATGCCAAAAAAATCATAACAACATGTACACGGGACTGCCCCAACACCTGTGGGCTGGTTGCACGTGTTGAGAACAACAGGCTTGTGAAGCTCACAGGCTCAAAAGAGCATCCCCTGACCCGGGGCGTTGCCTGTCACAAGGCCTCAAGATACATCAAACGGGTCTACAGCAAAGAGCGCATCATTCATCCCATGGTCAAGGAGAAGGGAGATTGGAAAAGGGTTTCCTGGGACAAAGCCCTTGATCTTGTTGCAGATAAGATGAAAACCATCGCAGCCCGGGACGGTCATCAAGCCATTCTCTATTACCAGGGATACGGGGAAAGAACCGCTCTCAAGCTGCTCAACAAATATTTTTTCAATCTGTTCGGCCCTGTGACCACCTTGCACGGATCCTTGTGCGGGGGGACGGGGCAGGCCTCCCAGGATATGGATTTCGGCCGCAGAATCTCCCATGATCCCCTGGACCACTTTAACTCAAAGGCCATGATTCTCTGGGCCAGGAATCCTGTTTCCACCAATATCAGCCTTGTGCCCATCATGAAGGACATCCGGAAAAAAGGGGGGCGGGTGATCGTGATCGACCCCTTTAAGAACCGGACTGCAGCCCTTTCCGACCGCTTTATCGCGCCTGCGCCGGGAAAAGACCTCTACCTTGCCCTGGCCGCAGCCAGGATTATTTATGACCAGGGTGCCCAGGACAAGGATTTTCTGGACAACCACAGCATTAATGCAGAAGAATTTAAAGGACTTGTGGACAGACACAGTCTGGAAGCGCTTTGCGCCCTTGCCGGCGTTACCCTGGAAGATGCAGACGATCTGGCCCAAACCCTCATCGATTACACCCCTGCCTCCATTTTGCTGGGCTGGGGCCTGCACCGTCACAAAGACGCCCACTATACCATCCGCGCCATTGACGCCCTGGGAGCCGTGTCCGGCAATATCGGGGTTGAAGGCGGGGGGGTCAGCCAGGGATTTGAGGAATTCGGCCCCTATGACCAGCAGTATTGGGGAGACCATCTCCACCCGGATCGCAGAACCCTTTCCATGCCCCTTATCGGGGAGGAAATCCTCAATGCCAACGACCCGAAAATCCGCATGATTGTCACCACAGCCTCTAATCCGGTCTGCATGGCCCCCAATCAGAACAAGGTGGAAAAAGCCTTTAAGAAGACCGAGTTTCTGGTCTATTGTGGTCATTTCATGGATGACACCGCGGACCTGGCTGATGTTTTTTTGCCGGCCACCACCTTTCTGGAAGAGGAGGATGTCATGGCAAGTTACGGCCATAATTATGTGGGCCCGGTGAACAAGGCCATTGCGCCGGTGGGAGAGTGCAAGAGCGAGTTTGATATCTTTGTGGAACTTGCAAAGCGCTTTGACTTTGCCCATAGATTCTGCCGCAGTGCAAAAGACTGGCTCCATGATATCTGCGCCCCCATCCGGGAATACGGCTGCAGCATGGACGATCTTGCCAAGGGCCCTTTCCGCATCCCGGAACCCATGGCCCCCTACCTGGATAAAAAATTCGAAACCCCTTCCGGCAAATTTGAGTTCATGACCCGGTATGATCCCAAAAAGCTCGGACGAACCAGTACCGCGTTTCCCTATACCCTGCTCACCGTTGCGGCCCACGATTTTATCTGTTCCGAGCGCACCCTTAGAGAGCATACGCCGCTTCCGGAAATCCATTTCAACCCTCTGGAGGCAGAAAGACTTGGCCTTGAAGACGAGGCGGTTGTGCGAGTGAAAAGCCGGTCAGGAGAGGTGATGGCGCTGCTAAGAACGGACCCGGGTGTCCGCTGTGACTGCGTGATGGCCGAGCGGGGCGGCTGGCTTAAAGGCGGCCACGGCTTAAACCGGCTCACCATTGACATGGCCAGTACCATTGGCTGCGGCACCCCATACTATGAAACCCGTGTCACCCTTAGCAGGGAAAACTAAAATGTCGATTTTCATGGGTCAGGACACAGGTCTTAATATCCTTGTGATTCAGAACAGTGATGAGGCGCCGGGCGGAGTTTTTGTTGAAAAACTGGAAAAGGGGGGCACCATCACAACCCTGAATCCCCAGGAAGGCGATTTTCTGCCTGATGAGCCAGGCATCTATGCAGGCCTTGTGGTGCTGGGCGGTCCTCAGCATGGAGTAGATGACGGCGCAGGTTTTTATTTTGGCCGGCTTATGGAGCTGATGCGCAGATTTGAACGCTCAGGCAAGCCTGTGATGGGCATCTGTCTTGGCTGCCAACTGCTGGCCCGTGCCCATGGGAAATCTCCCTATGCCATGGGCTCTCTTGAGATGGGCTTTGTCCAGCATGAAATCACCGCTTTTGCCCTGAAAGACCCTGTTTTAAGGCGGGTTGACCTGCCGCCGCTCATGGAATTTCATGAAGACACCTTTGACCTTCCGGAGAGTGCCGTCCTTTTGATCCGGGGCGATGCCTGTCCCAACCAGGGGTTTAGGGTGGGCCAGGTCTCCTATGGGTTTCAGTTCCACTTTGAGGTGAACCTGGCCATTGCAAAAAAATGGGTCACCATGTTCCGAAGCAAAAATATGGACACCTACGAAAAGTACAGAGCGCAATTTGACGCCCAAACCCTCAATGAAATTGAGGGAAAGTTGGACACATATATCGCGGGTTCTGAAGCCTTTTGTGAACGGATAGCGGAAAACTGGCTGGCCCTGGCCAGCCGTCAGCGACTTATCAGATAACGGCCACGGCCGGCTTGGTATTTCACTTACGGATTGCCCACAAGGTTCATTGTTGAACGGGCCTACCGCCGATACTATGCGATGCGGCGGCCGGTTGTCCTATCAAATGCCAAAAACATGGAGGAATCGGTGGTTTCAATGCCCATATTCTGGCCAATGGAAAATTCCCGGGTTTCCTTGCTTTTGACGAGCAGCCGTAATTCAACAGCGCTGGTTTGAACCGTCAGCACGGATTTCAAACCGAGGGGTTCGATGTCAACCAATCTGGATCTGATCTGTGCCCGGGAAGGGTCACCCATTCTGAGATGTTCCGGCCGAATGCCCAGTTCAAAATCACGAACCCCTGACGAGAAGGCCCTTTGCAGATGCGGCGGTGCCGGCAGCCGCGCTTCCGCCACCTTGATATATCCGCCGTTACCGTTCGGTTCGTAACTGGCGTCCACCAGATTGATCTGTGGCGCGCCCACAAAGCATGCCGTTTCACGATCTATGGGTTTATCATAGAGTTCCTGCGGTTCCGCGACCTGGACGGCACGCCCTTGATGCAGCATCACGACCGTATCGGCGATGGCCATGGCCTCGGTGTAATCCGGGGTCGCCAGGACAAAGGTGTATCCCAGGTCACGCTGAAGCCGCTTGAGTTCCGTACGAAGCTCGATTCTCAGTTTGGCATCCAGACTGGATAGCGGTTCATCCAGGAGAAAAAGGTTCGGGCTGCGAATGAGTGCGCGACCCAGGGCAATCCGCTGCCGTTCACCCCCGCTCATTGTTCTGGGCAGGCGTTTAAGGATGTGCGAGATCTTAAGGATACCCGCCATCTCCTCCACCTTCTTTTCGATTTCCTGCTTTGACTCTCTCCGAATGATCAGAGGACTGGCGATGTTTTCAAAGCCCGTCTTATTGGGATAGAGGGCAAGGTTATCGAAAATCATCGAAATGTTCCGGTCTTTGGGCTCCCATCTTCCCACGTCTTCACCGAAAAGCAATACGCGGCCCGAATCCGGCCGGTCAAGGCCGGCGATCAGGCGCAATGTGGTTGTCTTTCCGGTTCCCGCGGGCCCCAGGATTACGGTCAGGGAGGCCTTGGGAACCTCAAAGCTGACGCCATCAAGGGCCGGTTTGCCACGAAAACGCTTGCTGAGATTCTCCACAACAAGGGCCGAAGGCCTTTTAATTCCGATTGAATGGGTACGGTTCATGATTTCTGACTCCCTCAGAGGGTAACATCGATTCTTCGGTTGGTATCGCCGTCGAAAAAAATGAGTGAATCCAGGTCAACTCCGATGCCGGTGGTTTCCCCTTCCGACAGGTGTGCCGTTGAGGGCACCGTCATCTTAAGTCGGGTCGAATCCACCTTGAGGGTTAACACGACCTCGGCCCCCTTTGGTTCACTTGAAAGCACCGTTCCGATCAACGGCGCCGTTTCCGCAGGCGCAATGGTTAATGATTCGGCCCTGATGCCCATTGTGAACAGATTTTCCGAGAGCCGATGATCCACAGGCGGGGTCTTTGTCAGGCGCAGCGCAAAAGTATCACTCTTCATGACCACACCTTCCTCACGGCACTCAAGACGCCCCCTAATCAGGTTCATGGGTGGAGAACCGAGAAATCCCGCAACAAATACATGGTCCGGGCTGTCGCAAATCACGGAGGTCTTTTCCACCTGCAGAATCTTTCCCGCCCGCATCACCGCGATGCGATCCGCGAGGGACAGGGCCTCCACCTGATCGTGTGTGACATAGATGATCGTGAGACCGATTTCCTTCTGAAGCCGCCGGAGTTCCCTGCGCATGGCGAGCCTGGCAGCCGCTTCCAGATTAGACAGAGGTTCATCCAGAAGCAGAATCGCGGGTTTGGTCACCAGCGTGCGACCGATGGCGACCCTCTGAAGTTCCGATCCGCCGAGATCTTTCGCCCGAACATGCAATCGTTCCGTCATATCCAGAAGCTCTGCGATTTCTTCCACCGCGGTTGCTATTTTCGTCTTGGATATGCCTCGCACTTGCAGGCCGAATGCCAGGTTTTGGCGCACCGTCATGGATGTGAAAACGGCGTAGTCCTGGAATACAAGGCCCACATCCCGCTTTCCCGCCGGCACCTGAAGGATTGACTGGCCGTCGATCTGAATATCTCCGGAGGTGGGTTCGTCCAGCCCGACGATCATGTTGAGAGTGGTCGATTTTCCACAGCCTGAAGGTCCGAGCAGGGCGATGGTCTCTCCCGCGTCAATGCTGAGATCAATACCGTCCACCGCGGCAACCATGCCGTTGTCGAACATTTTTTTCAGCTTCACCAGTTTCAGTTTGGGGACGGTCATTGTTTTACGGCTCCAAAAGTCATTCCACGGGCCAGATGCGATTGAATCCCATAGCCGGCCAGGATAAGCGGCACCATCGCCAGGACGGCCAGTGCCGCCTGGACCCCATACAGTGTTCCCGCCGTTGCAGTGACATACTTGGCGAGCTGGACCGGAATGGTGTTGACATTTGAGTAGGACAGCACCAGTGCAAACATGAACTCCGACCAATTGAGAATAAAGATGAACATGGTCGTTGAAAAAAGGCCGCCCCGAATCAATGGAATGGTGACTCTGAAATGTGCCATCAATCGGGACCGGCCGTCCAACATGGCCGCCTCTTCGATTTCCCGGGGCACGTCGTCCACAAAGCTTTTCAACATCCAGGTGGAAAATGGAAGCGTCACCGCCACATAAATGGCGATAAGACCTCCATAGCTGTCTATCATGGCGATGGTGGAGAAAATGATCACAAAAGGCACCGCAATGGCCGCGGGGGGAAACATCCGGCCCGAAAGTATGATCAACGGCGTGGCCTTCCCACCGTTACCGTATCTCGAAATACCGATGGCGGAGAAGAGGCCGATGGCCACGGAGAGGGCCGTGGCGATGACGGATGCGAAAACCGATCCGAAGACCGCGGCGGTGGCGGACTGGCTCACACCTCCGACGCCGTATTTCCGGATCGCGTCCGTATCGAAAAGGGTCAGAAAATTGATAAAGGTCGGTTCGGAAGGTACCCAGATGGCGGGGGACGCGTTCCAGTCCGTGGGAGGCTTGATCGCCGTCATGGCGATCCAGAAAACCGGAAACATGACCATGACCAGCGCAACCGCCATGATGAGAACCGTCGGGATTGTCAGTTTTTTAGATAACATTAGCGATGTACCTCCAGAAGCTGCTTCCGCATGGGCCTGAGCATCAGGTGGACCAGAAGCAGTGAACCCACCAGGACGATGAATGCGGCGGCGGCCCCATAGGCAAGCTGAAAATCGTTGAACGCCAGCTTATAGATATAAAGGCTGATGGTCTCGGTTGAGGACCCCGGCCCCCCTCGCGTCAGCATGAAAACTTCGTCGAAAAGCTTGATGATTTCCATTGAACGGATAATGAACGCCACGATGATCACCGGTTTCAACATGGGCAGGATGACCCGCCAGAACACCTGTCGGGGATTTGCTCCCAGGATCACGGCGGCGCGTATGGGATTTTCAGGCACCGCGTTCAACCCTGAAAGGAGTATGAGGAAGAAAAGCGGGGTCCAATGCCAGACTTCGGTGACGACAACGGCGAGAAGCGCAAAGGGTGCGCTCCGGAACCATTCAATGGTCGCCTCGGAACCGAACAGGAATGCAATGGTCTGATTAATGGGTCCGTTGGACTGAAACAGCATCCAGAATGTGTATCCGACCACCACGGGCAGGATCATCATGGGCGATAGAAACGCCGAAAAGAGGATCGACTTGCCTCGAAATTCACGAAGGAACAAGACCGCCAGGCCGAGGCCGAGCATAAATTCCAGTGACAGGCAGACCGTGGAAATCAAAATGGTGCGGATGACAGCGTACAAAAAACGCGTATCCCATATGAGAAGTTCGCTGTAATTTTCAAACCCCACGAACTGGGCGTCGAACAAGGATCCGCGCGTTGGCGACCAGTCCGTGAAGCTCATATACAGAGCGACAATCAGCGGTACCACCAGGACAAGCAGTGAAACGATCTGTCCGGGCAACATCAGAAATCGACCCGTGGCGGCGATTCCCATGCCGCCCTTGGATCCTTCCCGCCCGGACGTCCGGGCGGGGAGGGGCGTGTCCTGCAGGTCGATCGCTACTTCAGACTGAAAAAGGGACGGAGTCAGTTTGTGGATAATGGTTCGCATATCAGCTCCACTTGTCGGCACCGCTTGCCTTTTTAATGGGCTCGGCGAGATTTTTGGCAAGGGCCAGCCATGACTTTTTCACTTTTGCCTTGCCGGTGCGTCGTGTAATACGGTTGACTGCTCTGGCGGCATCATCGAGGGCCTTTTTGGGCTTTTTTGAACCGGTCATACAGGCATGGACCTGCTTGTCCAGTGCGTCCTGATATTCAAAGCCTCCGGGAAGACAGAAATCCGGAACGGTATTGACCATGTTGTCATAGAGGGTCTGCAGATACGCGGGAGAGTAGGTTTCGATGAGACGCTTGGTCGGTTTGAGCATATGATTGATGCGATAAGGATCCGAGTATCCGCCCAGATACGGAATTGCATCGGCCGAAATAGTCGGCGACGTCATCCATTGGGCGTAGGCGTAGGCAAGCTCGGGATTTGCCGAATACTTGGATACGGCGTAGCCGTAACCCCAGCAGAACAGCCCGGCGTAAAGCTTGGTCCCATCCTTGAGCGTGTCTGCTGGCATGACCGTTGCGGCGATCTTGCCTGTGGTCGCAGGACCCGTGGACGGGGCCTTGGCGTATTTGTAGCCGGAGGGCCAGACGATATTCATGAAACCCTCACCGCGTCCAAAGGCGTTGTAATTGGAGGACCAACTGAAACTGAACGCATCGGGATGCAGATAATCGTTCATTGCCAGCATATCTTCAAGTGCTTCAACGCCTTCATCGGAATTGAAAGTGGGGTTCATATCCTGGTCGAAGTAGAGGCGCCCCTTGGAGATCAGCCGCTGCATGAACATCCATTTCACGTAATAGGGTGAACGGTACTCAAGGCTGCCGTAAAACCCCTTTTTCGGGTCGTGCATGAACTGGGCGAGATTGTAATATTCCTTCCAGGTCTTGGGAACCGCCAGCGGATACCCGTATTTGTCTTCAAAGGCTTTGGCCTTTTCGGGATCCTTCAGATAGTCATCGCGGCATAGCAGGGTAATCTGGTCTCCATCGTTGAGCAGACCCGCCACCCGCCCATTGTAGAGCTGGGCATGATGGCTTGCCGGGAACACAACCCCCCATTCCTTGTTAAAGATATCCGGTTTGTATTTCTTGACCCAGTCGGTCAGGTCATAAATGACCCCGGCATCGATCCAGTCCGGATAGGACATGGCGGTGGGCATCATCACATCATAGCGGCCCGTCTTGGCAACGGCCTCCTGCATTCCCTTTGTGTGAACCACCTCATCGGGCTCTTCTATGAATTCGAGGGTAATACCGAGTTCAATTTTCCACTTGTTGGCATAGGGCGTCATATTGCCGATTGAACCTGTGGGAATCAGCAGGGTCAGTGTCTTTTTCTTCGCCTTGGCCGCGGAGACCTTTGCAAGCTCCCACGCCCGTTCTTCCGAACCTTTAATGGCGGCGTACGCCTTTGTGGCCCCGAGAGGCGACAGGCTCAGGGCATTTGCCACCAATGCGGAGACCCCCAGGGCTGAAAGCTTCACCAGGAAACTGCGCCGGCTCATGCCGCCCTCGTCAAATCGCTCCAAAACCTCTTCAATTCCATTGTGATCCATTTGATGCTGCTCCTTTCTGAAATTCGTGTTAATGCCCGACCCTGCGGTGGGCGTTAATGATGACACGTAAACTGCAATGTCCATGCCAGAAAGGTGAGATGGCAAAAACGGATCTAAAGATTTGGCATACTATGAAGAATTACATATTCGTTGTTTTTTTGGATCATCACAACAAAATTGTTAAACTTGTGAGCGGCGGTTTTTCCCTGATTGATCCCAGGAAGATGGTATGAATTTTCTCAGTAAAGCAAACACTTGCTGCCTTCCTGACTCACATTATTCCATGGCTTGGAATTTTCGAAAGAGGAAAAAAGAAAAAAGGGGACAGAATTATTTTTTATCATTTTTATCTTTGACAGGTCGAAACGTCAACCGAAAATTGACCCCTCTATGATTTAATAGTTTTGCATTTATCCATATTCTGGTACGCTGTTTTCACCTGCTCGGAGGATAGGGCAACTGCTGGGAAGCAACCCGAGCGCCGAAGCAGGTGACGTAGGCATGGGGCCGTACTCGATAGTACGGCCCTTTCCTCATGTCTTTTATTACATGCTTATGTCCATAATGCGTTAAATCCCGGGGGTTTGGGGGCTGGCCCCCATTTAAATCAGTCAAACATTCCTTCAAGTCGCCAAATATTTTTGAATTAAGCTATTTATATGGTTTACAGCAACGATTCGCGGAGTTGGGTTAAGTTATTTGCTTCAACAACTCCAGTGCTTTCTCCTGACTTTTCCCAATTTCAGACCGCGATACGTCACCAATTAGAATCGGATAAGTATATCCCGTTTCTTGGACCAGGAGTCCGCCGAACGCATCTGCGATCCTGTAATATAGTAATCCTCAAGG
>ADZZ01000591.1 GCA_000179315.1 delta proteobacterium NaphS2 | reverse complement strand
CACCATGACAAACAAGCGAGGCCGGCGATGTTTTCCGCTGTCATGAAGCGTCGGCGCTCCTGTTCCATAGTCAACCTGGGCCTCTTCTCCGGGAAGAAATTCAAGTCGGTCAAACTGACGCGGGTCCTTTTTTTTGAGTCTTCGAACGAACCGCTTTACGCTGTTGTATTGATGCGTGAATGCGAACAGTTCCACCAGGTCCTGGTAGATGGCCATGGCGTTTCGACCCAGCCTCAGTTGTTCTTCAATCCACTTTCGATGCGGTTCGCAGGCCGAACCATTCTTCGGAGGGTTCTCCAAAGCCGGTGGCCGGGGTGGGGGATTTTGAACAGGAAGAACCGAAGACCCGGTGTCCACCCCTTCTAAAGTGGGGTAGATTGAAGACTCAGTTTCTTCAAAAATTGCCCGATGATGCAGCTGAGCATATCTCCGGATGGTTTTTCGGTTGATCCCGGTCTTCCGGTTGATCTCGCGTTGACTGAGTCCCTTTTCCAGTAATGTTATGACTGTTGCTTTCAAATTCGGCTTCAAAACGTTCATCCTTCCTTCCCCCATTCGTGGATTTCACAAATGGGAGTAGTTACGTTCTGTCGCCTTTTTCAGCAATCTCTACTGGAAAATCAGACTGGCTGGGTGGGGGATTTT
Organism: delta proteobacterium NaphS2; assembly: GCA_000179315.1. Classification (GTDB taxonomy): domain Bacteria; phylum Desulfobacterota; class DSM-4660; order Desulfatiglandales; family Desulfatiglandaceae; genus NaphS2. Next base: position 16,735 of record ADZZ01000591.1, on the reverse strand, counting down.
GAGGTGGCCACAAGTGGGGGATTTTGGGTGGCCATCAGGGCCAGAATTCAAATTGGACCAAATTGCTGAACAACATGGCATTTCCATACTGCGCACACCGCCTTACCATCCGGAATTGCAACCAATCGAAACGTGCTGGGCAGTATTAAAAAACCACATGGCCGATAATTGCGATTTTACAATGGCTGGTCTTCGCAAAAGACTACCGGAAGCTTTTGCTAAGGTCACCACCAGCACATGTAAAGCCATCATTTCGAAGGTTTTTGAACAAGAGGAAAGATATTGGGCTTCAATGCTAATCTTAACCGAACCAGCCTTGCTAATGAAAACTGAACCATTGGGGCTTTGAACTTAAACCTCAATTGGAGTTGTGTGGTCTGCCGAGACTTAGATCCCTTGAGCGAAACTGGTTCACGGATGGGTTTCTGTTGTGGGAGACAGTTTTGAACGGGATCAAGACACGCGAAAATATTGAACGAAAAAAAGACAGCGGAAGAGAGATTCAGTTTACTTTCGTGGAGTTATGTGGAAAATCTGCATTTGGTTCCATTTTCGGGTATGATTTTGGGGAGTTAATATAGACCCACTGAGCGATGGGGGGTCTGATTTATTAAAAAAGGTAAGGCCCGAAGTTGCCGCTTCGGGCCTCTTTTTTTGGGAAAAACAGAAGCAGACCGTCTTCCCCGGACAATATAAAGCATACCCATCATAGGTCTGCTTTTGATCCTTTTCAAGATCAAAGGCGTCATGCCCTTAAGGCTTCTAAAAAAAAATCCAGTGTAAAAGTTGTGGATTCATTTTCCATGTGTGCCGGAGCTGTTTCAGAGGCCAGGCGTACTGTAGCGATCAATGTCGTGAACAAGCCCGCACGGAACAGCGACGACAAGCACAACGCCGTTACCGGCAAACAGAAAAAGGCCGCAAAGCTCATCGGAGGGCGGAACGTCGGCGAAGAATAAAAAAAAGTAAAAAAACCGTGGATGATCAGGGTTCAACACCCCCGTCATCCGGTGATAAGGTGCCCTCCAGGTGGTCCGGCGTGGGTCCGAGATGCCGTTTTTGCGGCTCATGGGGTGTTATTGTGAAAGATTTTCCCCGCCGAGGCTACGGCAATCATCCACAAACTGTTCCGGAGGTGTTCACATGATGGTTAAAAAGCCTCTTTTTCCAAAACGAATACGCAAAATCGCCGGCGGTTTTGCCTTTATTGAACATCGCTTTTTGCGAAAGGGTTTTTGGGAGAGCCTGAGTCATATTGAACTGCTGCTCTACATTTTTCTGGTGGTGGTATCTGACAAAAACGGGCTGTCTTATTACGGCTACGACAAAATCTGCCGGATTCTAAGGGTGGATGCAGATCAATATATCAATGCCCGTAATCGCTTGCTGGACAAGGACCTGATTGGATTTGACGGCCGTGTGTTTCAGGTGCTTTCCCTTCCGGATCGTCCAGTGATCGTGAAACCTGTGAAGGAAGTCCGGAACGGGGGATGGTTCAGTCTTGGAGAAACCGTACAGGAAATCATTCGGGAGAAAGGACGTGGGATCAACCCGAACAGTTGATATTCATCTGCTGGAATTGCGCTACGCTCATTGCCGGATCATGAACCACCAGGCTTTAAAGCAATTGCGGGATTCCATCGAAACTTACGGGCAAATCGTTCCGGCCCTGGTTGTTACAGAGAAAGACAAACTGATTCTGGTTGATGGGTACTTGCGTGTTCGAGCGCTTCGTGCCTGCGGAAAGGACCAAATATGTGTCCATTTATCAGAAGAAAACGAACAAAATGCCATGTTTTCGCTTTTGGCCAAAACCAATGAACGGCAATGGGAAGCCATTGAGCAGTCGGTTTTGCTTCAGGAATTACATCGGCGGTTCGGGTGCAGCCTCTCCCATATCGCAGCCCGGATAGGACGCGACAAAAGTTTTGTGAAACGACGGCTTGATCTGGTTGAGGCCCTGCCTGAAAATATTTTGAAAGCCGTGATTTCAGGAACGCTTTCAACCTGGAGTGCCAGCCGTGTCATGGCGCCGTTGGCGCGCGCCAACATTAAAGACGCACAAAAACTGATGGCCCACCTGGAAAATGAACCTTTATCCACGAGGGAACTGGCCCATTTTTACGAACATTACCAAAAAAGCAACCGGTCTGTTCGAGACCGCATGCTGGAAAATCCCTTTCTTTTCATAAAGGTTCAAAATGAAAGAATCCAATCCGAACAGGCCAAGGAGATTCATGACGGACCGGAAGGCAAATGGTTCAAGGATATTAAAATGGTATATGCTGTGCTCGGACGTCTGCTGAAAACCGTTTCCCATGTCCATTATCCAAAAAGCGATCCATTTAAGAAACAAACCCTGAAAGCCTGGGTGAACAAAGTCGAAAATCAGGCGGCAAAACTCAAAAAAGAGATAGAGCCATGATCAGACAATCCAAAAAAGATGCCATTTTGGAACTGAAAAATACCGGTATGAGTTTGCGCAAAATCGCCCGAACGCTCAAGGTCAGCCGAAATACCATCACGAAGATCTTAAAGGATCCGGATGAAGCAGCACCCCACAGAGAATCCCGGCATGAAGAACATGTCCCTTTAATCCGCGATCTTTTCAAGGAATGCAAAGGAAATGCCGTGCGAGTGGCGGAGGAACTGGAAAGCCGCCATCAGATCACGATTCCTTATCAAAGTCTGACCTGGATCATGAGAAAACACGAGATCCGGAAGCGAAAAAAAAGACGCGCGGGACAATACCATTTTAAACCCGGTCAGGAGATGCAGCATGATACGTCACCCCATCAGGTTACCATTGATGGGAAAAAAGTATCGGCCCAGTGCGCTTCCCTGACACTGGCCTTTTCCCGAAAGCTTTTTATTCAGTATTACCCGCGTTTCACCCGGTTTGAGTGCAAGGTTTTTCTGTCAAAAGCCTTCGATTTTATGGATGGGGTGTGTTCCCGGTGCATCGTTGACAATACCAGTGTTATTGTGGCCGGCGGCACCGGACCTGACGCATTGATTGCACCTGAGATGAAATACTTCGCTGATATGTATCAAACCGGGTTTGTGGCCCATGCCGTAGGCGATGCCAATCGAAGTGCCCGCGTGGAAAGGCCTTTTCATTTTGTGGAAAATAACTTTCTTCCTGGAAGAACCTTTGTCAGCTGGCATGATTTGAACCGGCAGGCCATCGACTGGTGCCGGAACACCAGCGACAAAACGTTCAAACGGGCTTTGGGAATGATACCGGATGAGGCCTATATCATTGAAAAACCGCATCTCATTGATTTACCCCCATACCGGCCGCCGGTCTATGTGGCAAAACACCGGGTCGTCGATATCGAGGGATATGTGCATTTGGACACCAACCGTTATTCCGTCCCTGAAGCACTGATTGGAAAATCCCTGGAAGTTCAGAAACACTGGCGCAAGGTCATCGTTTATGACAAAAGCCGGAACGTGGCGGAACATGACCGTATTCTGGATAAACGTGATACGCGAACAACTGTGCCGGGACATCATGTTCCGATTCGAAGAAAAAAGGATGCCCGGGTCCCTTCAAAAGAAGAACAGCTGTTGGTGGGAAATGATGCCGTTCTGGATGCGTATGTGGCCGAACTGAAGAAAAGAAGCCATGGTCGTGGCGTGGTCAAGTTACGCCGTCTGCTGCATCTGCAACGGACTTATCCCGGTGAGCCTTTTCTCAAAGCCGTAAGACAGGCCCTTAAGTATCGACTTTTTGATCTGTCCCGTCTGGAAAACATCATCCTCGATTATACCGCGGGTGACTTTTTTGATCTGTCATGAAAAAGAAAATTGAGCAATTACTCATTGACTTGAAGTTTAAAGGCATGGTGAAGACCTTCGATGAGCAGTTGGCTTTGGCCGAAAAGAACGGGCTTTCCGTTTACGAGGTCATATACAACCTCCTGGCTGAGGAATTACGTTTCCGGCAGGAGCGGAGCATGACTTATCGGCTTCAGATTGCACGGCTCCCATGGGACTGGACCCTCAACTCCTTTCCGTTTGATCTTCAGCCCGGAGTCCGGAAAAGCCGGATGATGACTTTGTCCGGCCTTGATTTCATCAATCGAAGAGAAAACATCGTATTTCACGGAAAGACCGGCGTAGGGAAAACAGGCCTGGCCGTCGGCATACTCCGTCAAGCCATTATTGCCGGGTACCGGGGGCGTTTTTATAATGTTCAGGATTTGCTGGATCAACTCTATGCCTCTCTCGCCGATCGATCCACCCCCAAACTACTCAATGCCCTGTGCCGATATGATCTGCTGTTGCTCGATGAACTGGGATACCTGACCCTGAAAAAGGAGCAAATGAACGCCTTTTTCAAACTCATGAAAGAGCGATATGAAGCCGGGCGGCCCACCATTATTACGACCAATCTCCAGCCTGAACAATGGTATTCCCTCCTTGAACCAAAGGACATGGTCGATGCTCTGCTGGATCGCCTCAACCATCGGTGCATCAATGTTCATATCGATGGGCCTTCTCTCAGAAAAACAGATGCCGGCTAATCCATTTTTCTAAGCCGATCTAAACCCTCTCAAACCTCATGATGCCACATGGCTTTCAATTATCTGTAAACCTATAAGAAAAAAACCCTTTTCAAGACCTCTTCTCAAAAAACACCGCCTCTCACATTCCAGTTTATTCTGCAGAAGCAACAGAACAACGCGCAATCACCGGTTCCGTTACGATTAGCAGAACTGGTTCTGTTTTCGTTAGCGGCCAAGTCTCTCGCCGATCGATCCACCCCCAAACTACTCAATGCCCTGTGCCGATATGATCTGCTGTTGCTCGATGAACTGGGATACCTGACCCTGAAAAAGGAGCAAATGAACGCCTTTTTCAAACTCATGAAAGAGCGATATGAAGCCGGGCGGCCCACCATTATTACGACCAATCTCCAGCCTGAACAATGGTATTCCCTCCTTGAACCAAAGGACATGGTCGATGCTCTGCTGGATCGCCTCAACCATCGGTGCATCAATGTTCATATCGATGGGCCTTCTCTCAGAAAAACAGATGCCGGCTAATCCATTTTTCTAAGCCGATCTAAACCCTCTCAAACCTCATGATGCCACATGGCTTTCAATTATCTGTAAACCTATAAGAAAAAAACCCTTTTCAAGACCTCTTCTCAAAAAACACCGCCTCTCACATTCCAGTTTATTCTGCAGAAGCAACAGAACAACGCGCAATCACCGGTTCCGTTACGATTAGCAGAACTGGTTCTGTTTTCGTTAGCGGCCAAGTCTCTCGCCGATCGATCCACCCCCAAACTACTCAATGCCCTGTGCCGATATGATCTGCTGTTGCTCGATGAACTGGGATACCTGACCCTGAAAAAGGAGCAAATGAACGCCTTTTTCAAACTCATGAAAGAGCGATATGAAGCCGGGCGGCCCACCATTATTACGACCAATCTCCAGCCTGAACAATGGTATTCCCTCCTTGAACCAAAGGACATGGTCGATGCTCTGCTGGATCGCCTCAACCATCGGTGCATCAATGTTCATATCGATGGGCCTTCTCTCAGAAAAACAGATGCCGGCTAATCCATTTTTCTAAGCCGATCTAAACCCTCTCAAACCTCATGATGCCACATGGCTTTCAATTATCTGTAAACCTATAAGAAAAAAACCCTTTTCAAGACCTCTTCTCAAAAAACACCGCCTCTCACATTCCAGTTTATTCTGCAGAAGCAACAGAACAACGCGCAATCACCGGTTCCGTTACGATTAGCAAAACTGGTTCTGTTTTCGTTAGCGGCCAAGCTCTGGCGCCGGAGAAGCCGATTCTCCACTCACCCCTGCTCAAGAATCAGGAATTCTTTAACATGTGGATGCGTCATCCCGTATCACCGATGCCGGCATTTCCACCCGAGAAAATTTCCGATGCTCAGCTCAAGGAGATGTATGGCTATATCAGCCATGTCATAATGGGAAAACGATGAGGAAGCCGGTTCCCTTTTCGCGGACAATTATGGAAGACATTCATCCGCAATTGTGATAAAAAATTAAACCGATGGCTCTCATCCGAATGCAATCGAAAGAATTGATGATGGATTCATCCTCATACAGACAGGCCGCCGGTTTATCACGGCTGGAGCTCTTTCTGGCCCTTTCCCGGACACCCCACGCATTGCTGGATATGACGACCCCCTGCCTGGCTGCGTTGTTGTGGTTGGGCGCGTTCCCCTCTCTTAAAGTGGTGCTGGTGGGCCTTTTGACCGTTTTCGCCGGATACAACGCCGTTTACGCCTTAAACGACCTCATTGATTACCGTTCCGATAAAAAAAAAATGGAGGAAGGTCTATTCCAGGATACGGACGATTATCTGGACGGCGCCATGGTACGGCATCCGGTGGCCCAGGGTTTGCTGAAGTTTCGGGAAGGACTGGGATGGACTCTGGGATGGGCACTGGTGGCGATGGTGGGCGCGTTCATTCTGAACCCGGTCTGTTTCATGATTTTCATCGGCGGTTGCCTTTTGGAAGCGATCTATTGTCTCATGTGGCGACTCAGCTGGACGCGGACCATTGTCAGCGGCGGCGTCAAAACCTCAGGCGCCATCGCCGCTGTGTACGCGGTGGACCCCGAACCTTCCTTCGGCCTTCTGATGATCCTTTTTTTGTGGCTCTTTTTCTGGGAAATCGGAGGGCAGAACATTCCCAACGATTGGGAGGATGTTGAGAGGGACAAGCATTTTCGAGCAAGGACCGTTCCCGTCCGGTTCGGGCCGGAAATATCATCCCTGCTGGTCATGGGCTGTCTTATCATATCCCTGATCATGAGTGGAATTCTTTTGTGGGTAACACCCTTCCCGTTTCACTGGGCCTTTGTCACGATCATCTTCATGGTGGGTGTCTACCTGCTCATACTTCCCGCCTTCCAGCTCTATCAGTCAAAAAATCGTCCAAAAGCCATCAACCTTTTCAACAAAGCCAGCCACTACCCGCCTGCATTGTTCCTGGTGGTGGCCATCGGCTACCTATTTTAAGATCCTACATCGTTTCGATTCTTACCCCATTTTCTTTATCCGGAAACACCCGGTTTTCCCCGCTCGTATTGCTCCGGCCAGGGGACATCGACCCTCAGGCTTTTGGCTGCATGCAGCGGCCAGTAGGGGTCTCGCAGCATTTCACGGGCCAGGAGCACCACATCCGCCTGCCCGGTAGCCGTTATCTGCTCAGCCTGGACGGCTGAGGTGATAACCCCCACGGCTCCGGTGGGGATACCCACTTCCTTTCTGATGGATGCGGCGAAGGGGACCTGAAAGCCGGGGCCCGCCGGAATGACGGCATCGGGCACCATGCCGCCGCTTGAACAGTCGATAAGGTCGACTCCTTCCTCTTTAAGCATTCGACAAAACGTGATGGACTGATCCAGATCCCAGGCTCCTTCGACCCAATCCGTGCAGGAGATACGCACGAAAAGGGGGAGGCGCTCCGGCCAGACCCCCCGAACGGCACGCGCCACTTCCAACGGGAATCTTACCCGGTTATCCAGGGATCCGCCGAACAGATCCCGGCGGTTATTTGAAACGGGTGAAAGGAACTCATGCAACAGGTACCCGTGGGCCATGTGAATCTCCAGCACCTCAAACCCCGCATTGAGACTTCTCCTCGCGCCTTCCACAAACCGTGACGTCAGTCTTTCGATTTCCTGGGGTTCCAGCTTCCGCGGTAAGGGGGATTCGGAAGAGAAGGGAATTGGACTGGGCGCCACCGGCATCCATCCGCCCTCCTCTTCTCCGAGGGGTTTGTCATCACGCCATGGAACATCGGTGGAGGCCTTTCGACCGGCATGCGCCAGTTGAATGGCTGGAACGGCCCCCCGTTCCTTAATGAAAGTCGTAATTTTTTTAAACGCCTCCGCGTGGATGTCGGACCAGATACCGCTGTCCCAGGGAGATATCCTTCCCTCCGGAGATACTGCCGTTGCTTCCACCATCACCAGAGCGGCGCCGCCCACGGCCCGGCTTCCCAAATGGACCATATGCCAGTCTCCGGGCAGGCCGTCCTGGCTGGAATACTGGCACATGGGAGAAACGAAAATACGGTTCTTGAACGTTAATTCCCGTAGTTTGATCGTCGAAAACAGTGTTTTTGTCATTTTTAATCCTCTCAAAAGCAACTTGTATTTGAAAATGCCGTTTTGCCGAATTTTTTCCATTCAAGGATAGACCAACCCGGTAAAAAAGCCATGGGGCAATGAATGTATTTCTTTTGACAAAGAAGACTATTTTGCAATTGGCACCGACTCACCCGCCTTCACACCCGGCACAGGGTCCCTGTCAGCGTTGCCATAAAATCAGCGGCGCTTCCAGGGGGATTGATGCCCCCGCATGAGCGGGAACGATCCGGGCCGTGTAGTGGGCCGCCGGACGTCCGGAGGGAACCCGTGCCCGGCAAACGATCCCGGCGTTTGGACCGGTCAGGTCTTTCCGGCGGGCCATGGGCCAGGTCGTTCTTTCTCCTTGGGTGAGCGGTTCGGCATAGAGTTCCACCACGATGTCTTCCGGTTTCAGCCTGCCCAGCACGACGTGTACCTGAAATTCGTGGCCTGCATCACTGCTGTTGATCTCCACATGGCCGAATTGCAGTCCGGACCAGTGCGCATAAATTCGAGTTTGCCAGTCGACCAGTTGCCTTCCCAACCAGGCATTGTCGGCACGGCGTTGTTCAAATGCCGCCGCCGCAGGCAGGTAATAGCTCTCGGTGTACTCACGCACCGCGCGGTTGCTCGAAAAACGGGCCGTGAGTGTAACCATGCTTTCCCGGACCTTGTCGAGCCACTGCACCGGAATGCCATGCTTGTCGCGGCCATAGAACTGAGGCGCCACCTCCTCCTCGAGCAGGGCATACAAAACATCGGCCTCGGCCGTATCCCAGGCGGGATCATCGCCATGCTCCCTTCCATCGCCTATGGCCCAGCCCACCTCAGACCCATAGGCTTCCGCCCACCAGCCGTCAAGCTCCGACAGGTTGAGTCCACCATTTGCCAGCACCTTCATGCCGCTGGTGCCGCAGGCTTCCCATGGACGACGGGGGGTATTCAGCCAGACATCCACGCCGCAGACGAGCTGCTCGGTCAACAGCATGTCATAGTCGCTCAAAAAGATCACACGGCCCCGGACTTCCGGCCGCGCCGTAAACGCGATCCACTGTCGAATCATCTCCTGACCCGCTCGGTCCGCCGGATGAGCTTTTCCAGCCACAATGAGTTGCATGGGACGCTCGGGATCCGTCAACAGACGGATCAAGCGTTCAGGGTCTCGAAGGAGAAGCGTAGGACGCTTGTAGGTCGCGAACCGCCGGGCAAACCCCAGCGTCAGCGTCTCCGGGTCCAGGACTTGCCTTGCCTGACCAACGGCATCCGGAGCAGCGCCCCACATGGCGGTCTGGCGGGCATAACGGTCACGGGCATACGTCACCAAAGCGCGGCGGGACGTCTGACGCATGGTCCACAATTCTTCATCAGGCGCTTGTCCGATCGCTTCTTCCAGTTGCTCTGTTTCGCCCAGCCATCGCGCCTTGCCCCCGTATTTTGTCCAGAGCGCATCGGATACCCGTGAATCCCAGGTGGCCGCATGGATCCCGTTGGTTACATGCCCCACAGGCACCTCATGGCTCGGCCACCGGGGAAAAATCGACTGAAAAATGCGCCTGCTGACTTGGCCGTGCAGCTGACTGACGCCATTGACCGCCCCGCTGCCGCGAACCGCCAGATAGGTCATGTTAAAAGGGGCATTCTCATCAGCCGGGTTCTCCCGGCCCAGAGCCATCAAGTCGCCAGGGGATACGCCAAGGCGATCCCGGGCATAAACATCGAGATACCGGTGCATCAGATCGGCCGGAAAACAGTCGAAGCCGGCGGCAACCGGCGTATGGGTGGTGAAGAGATTGCCGGCGCGCGTGGCCTGCAGGGCCACCTGAAACGGGCATCCGGTGGTTTCCATAAAATCGGCGGCCCTCTCCAGAACCACGAAGGCCGCGTGTCCCTCGTTCAGATGGCACACCTCGGGGGCGAGACCCAAGTGACGCAAGAGGCCCCAACCGCCGACGCCCAGGATGAATTCCTGTGCGATGCGGGTCTCCGGGCCGCCGCCGTAAAGCTGGGCCGTTATACCGCTTGCCAATGGCGGATTGGCCGGATCGTTGCTGTCCAGCAGATAGAGGCGCACCCGGCCCACCTGGGCCTGCCAGACGCGCACCCAGATCGGGTAATTGGGCAGCGGCACCTGGAACCGCACCCATTTCCCCTCTCCGTCCCGAGCCGGCGTAATGGGCAGCTGCCCGGGATCATTTATGGGATAGAAGGCCTCCTGGGAGCCATCAGGTGTAATCATCTGACGGAAATAGCCCTGTTGGTACAACAGTCCAATGCCTGTAACGGGCACCCCCAGATCGCTGGCGGCCTTGAGCTGGTCGCCGGCCACGTTCCCCAGCCCACCCGAGTAGATTGGCAGGGCCTCTCCCAGCATGAATTCCATGCTGAAATAGGCGATGCTTGTCAGGGGTGTGTTCCCGTACTTTTCCTGAAACCACGACACCGACGCGCCCGCCTCGCGCAACTCGCCGGCCAGCTTCTCCACCCGCTCTCGAAATTCTGCGTCGCCGGCCAGCTTCTCCACTTTTTCGGAGGCAATGGATTGCAGGATCAGCCTGGGATTTCGCGTGAGATCCCACAATTCCGGATCCAGAGAGCGCCAGATGTCGTCGGCGCCACGGTCCCAGGACCAGCGCAGATTATTTGCAATTTCCATCAATTCGTCAAATTCCTCGACGCGTCTCGGTTCCTCTGTAGCAACCGGGCTATTCATGATTGCCTCTCCTCCTGTTATCAGTTGCATCAATCTTCACAAATCGTGCTGCCGGATCTTGCCGGAAAAACAAGGCCAGTTGTTCGTAAAGCCGCGGATGCCGTTGTTTCAATTGGACCGGTTTTTCAAAAAAGGTCTCGGTAACCACCGCGAAAAATTCGGCAGGATTGGTGGCGCCGTAGGCATCCAGGTCTGTCCTACGATGATGTGCCAGCTCGCTGATGAGGGACTCGTATTCATTGCCCAATACCCGGGCCCAGGCAATATACATGGATCGACGCGGCAGCAGCGGCGCCCCTTCGTTTGCACCGGATTCACTGTCCAGCTGATGGGCGAATTCATGGAAGACCACATTGTGGCCGTCTTTGTGGTCATGGGCCGTTCGCCGGACATCATCCCAGGAAAGGACCACGGGCCCCCGGTACCAGGACTCTCCCAGACGCCCCTCCAAGCCTTCAGTCACCACGCCTTCGGACAGTTGCCGGGTCCCTGGAGAGAAATATTGATGTGGATACACCAGGATGGAATCCAAGGTGGGGTAATAGTTTGTCTCGCGATGCAGCAGCAGGATGCACGCCTGTGCAGCGATGACCACCCGTATCGCATCGCTTATTTCCAAGCCGCCACAGCCCTCAAACGTCTTTTCATCCAGGAACACCTGGATGTGCCCTCGCAACTCGGCCTGATCTTCCGGTGTCAACCGGTGATAATAGGCCACGTGATTCTCCAGAATGTCCGCCCAGGCCTCAGGGAACGGCCCATTGCGAATTCGCTCACGCCTCTTTTTTTTCAATCCGAACATCGTGTCTGGTCCATAAAATCATATCCTTTCCACTGTATGCTTACCTCCCATCTTCGAGAAGCTGCTTTACCTTCTCGACAGTCCACCCCTACCACCAGGATTTTGCACCCTGGCGTTTTATACTCCCTACCCATGAAATGAAATCCCTCAAAAAAACCTAGTGTGCAATGATCCGTTCAAGGCGTAAGGGTGAGAGATTCTTGATATGTTCCCTAAAATCGCAAGAGGGTGGCGATGCTTCCTATTTGGCACAGGAATTCTAAAGAGCTGTGTGAAAGGCAAGGATTTCAAAGGCGGCCTACGCATTTTACGGATGCCAAAAGTCAGCCCCATGAGATCGGCTCCGGTCTGAACTTCTGCGGTCCGTTGAGGATCTTGCGGCCCACCCTGCGTGCCACCTCTTTTAGCATACCGCCGAAAAGCAGGTCATGAAACGGCAGCAGCGAATACCAGTAGAGCTCCCCATAGAGTCCCTGCGGCCTGAAGCGTGTACAGAGCTTCAGTTCGGTTCGCCCCGGTTTTCGCTCCGTCAGCTCAAAATCGAGGATCGCTTCTCCCGGCAGCTTCATCTCCGCTACCAGCACCAGCCGGCAGGGCGGTTCCACCAGCAGTACCCGCCAGAAGTCGAGGGCATCGCCGACCTGGAGGTATTCCTGATGGCGCCGGCCGCGACGCAATCCGACGCCACCCACAAGACTGTCCATCCAGCCGCGCAACTGCCAGAGAAAATCGCCGTAATACCATCCCCTACGCCCGCCGACACCGCTGATGGTCGGCCAGATCTCTGCGGGCGCCGCGGCCAGTTCCACCTTGAAACCTCCCGTAAGCAGGGTGCCGCCGGAATAAGGTGCATCACCTTTGTGAACCCATTCTGGAGGCTTGAGTTCGCCCGCATCGGCCCACCAGGTTTCCACGATCTGCTGCGACTCTTTCTGGATCGCCCTGGCGATGGCTTCGCGGCAAGTCATCAGGCGTTGGGGAATGATGCGGGTGATGCGATCATCTTTGACCACCACAGAACTCGCGGCCCCTGCCAGTAGCGGTTCGGCTATGCTCGGCGGCACCGGCAGAACGAGTTTGGCCAGAAAACTTCCCAATTGGAGGCCGGTTTTGGAAATCGGCACCACGGATGAGATGAACAACGGATCGCGTAGCCCCGCCTCTCTGGCATAGATCTTAAAAAGCATCCGATAGGTATGGACGTCCGGGCCGCCGATTTCAAAAATCTCCCCCGCCGTTTCCTCTTTTTCCAGGCAGCCGGTCAGATAATGTAGGACGTTCCGGATGCAGATAGGCTGCACCAGGGTATCGAGGATCTTTTTGGGAATCATGATCAGGGGCAGGCGTTCGGACAAATAACGCAGAATTTCAAATGAAGCGCTGCCCGAGCCGAGGATTTGGGCCGAACGCAATATCGTAGCCGGCACGGCTCCCGATTTCAGTATCCGGGCCACTTCCAGCCTGCTTTTCAGATGCGGACTGTCATCCTTTTCCTCCCCTCCCAGTCCTCCAAGATAGATGATGCGTTTCAGGTCCGATCGATTCGTCGCGTTCACAAAATTGGTTGCCGCCCGGCGGTCGGCGCGAACGAAATCCTTCTCTCCCGGCGTCATGGAGTGGACCAGATAATAGGCGGCCCGGCAGTCTATGACGATCCTTTTCAAAGAAGAGGGCTGATGCATATCGGCCCGTGCCAACTCCAATCGCGGATGACCACTCCAGGATCGGCCCCGAAGCTTTCTCATCGACCGGGCGGTGGCCCTGACACGGTATCCTTCCGACAAAAGCCGGGGCACCAACCGGCCTCCGACATATCCGGTTGCACCGGTTACGAGAATAAGATCGTTCCTGTCCAATTATATCACTCCTTCCGCAAAGAGGTCGTTCCCATCTTAAGGCGGGTTTGGCTTTGTCCAGAAAAGGTATTGAGCTCACAACCAGCAGATAGTGCCCATTGGGAGCAGGCCATATCCATTTTGATGTGAATCTTCATCACAAGACCTCCTTGATAGAGGTTCGATGGCTAGTGAGATATGTCCCAATGAAACAAAAAATGGTAGCTTAAGTCAAGGAAAACCGGGACTTCCAGCACTTCATGGCCGGTAGATTTTCCAATTCACATATGCTGGTTCTACCAATCCCGTGAGATGTGGACTGCAATTGCGTTGATGAAACGTTCAAAACAAAGACCAATGCTGCAGCCAGTAGAACAACCAGGTAAACGATGTTGTCGAGGGTGCGACCCCGGGGTATTGCTCTCATTTCGGGTCCTCCCTCAGTTCGCGGGTTTGGGCAAGGAATACCCGCGGGTCCTGGGCCACAAAACGCAGTTCAGGCCCAAATGGGCCGAAAAAACCTGCGATGGCCCGGTAGGCGGCGCGGTCGGGGAATACGACGGTCAGCCTGGTGTCGTTGTACCTTGTGATCGGTGCCAGGCACAGGCCCTCCAGACCCAGTGCCAGAAAATCGCGACCCTTTGTCTGGGCCTGCATGCTGACAAACCCCACCAGGAATGGGGCTAAGGCCCTCTTCATTTCAAAAGCTCGATCTTTTCGTTTTTATCAATGAGTTTTGTCTGTTGGATCGCGGTGTCTTTCGTGTCCTCTAAAAAGGCAATGGAAAAATAGGACACGGAATTCTCGTAGTTGTTGGTGATCCTGCCCGATGTATCAAAGTGCAAGGGCTCAACCGTTGTGTTCTGCGGCAGCATCGCCAGTAATACACTGATCGGAAAGAATCCGCAGATCGTGTCTCCCGTGGTCTGCCAGTGTTCCATGAAGGCACGGAGATCCAGTCTTTTGATCGTGCCCAGGGCCTGGTCGGCCAGCTTTTTCAGGTTTTCAGGCCTTTCGTCCGTAAAAGGTGCATAACCGTAATTGGGCCCGTAGTGGGTAAAATCGGAACTGATCACAAACAGCACATCCGGCCGGTTCAGCAAAGGGCGCAGCAGTTCTGCGGCCTTTTGGATGTCTTCCATGTTCAGGCTGCCGGCAACGATGGGCACGATTTGGAATTTTTTCAGTGCGAACTGCAGCATGGGGACCTGCATTTCCACCGAGTGCTCCCTGGCAAAGGCCTGGTCGAAAATTTCAAAAGGCGGCTCCTTGTCCAGTTTTTCCACGATCTTTGTTGCCACACCCACCGTGCCCAGCGGCGTCCTGAACCCGTCCCAGTCGGGCAGAGCCATGCCATGGAAGGGTACGTAGTGTGATGTTCCGATTATGACCACGAGCTTAACGTTTTGATCCCGCTGTTTCAACAGCTTATATCCGAACGAAGCGGTCGGTCCTGAGTAGGGGTAGCCGGCGTGGGGCGAGATCAGGGCCATCAGCCTGCCTTTTGCAGTTGTTTTGGGATGGGCCTGGTCGAAAAATTTTGTCAAAAGCGCCTCTAGCCTCTTTTTATCACCCGGGTACCAGGTACCGCCGTGTGTGGCGGTAAATACGTGTTTCAGTGCCTTCGTTTGTCCCGGCTCTTCCGAGACCTGTGCAACCTTTTGGCTTTTCGTCGATTTTCCCCCATTTTCCTCTGACCTGTTTTCCTCTGACCTGGCCGTGGTGTGGTATGCAAAAAGCATGACTGAAGCGGCCACCAAGATAATCCATCGGTATTTTTTCATGCTATCCCCCCATTATCCGGCATATGTGTGTTTGGGACGTCCTTAAATAGTTAAATATCCGTAATTATGTCCAAATGTTATTTAATTATTTAAGGACGTCCCCACCTTAACGTTGTTTTCGAGTCTATAACGCCGCCTTCGCCAGTTTATCTGGTGAAAGGCTTGTTTGGGAAATCCGTCAAAAGAACTGCCCCCCCCAGTTTTCTTCAGAAAAATCGAAAAGTCCGGCCATTTCCTCTGAATTCCTAAAATCCGTAAACCTGGGGTCCGCACGCCCTTGCGCTTTTTGTCACTCCTTTTTCCCCTTCATCTCCCTGCTTGTCCATTGACTTCCAATCCCTTGGTCCCGGAAACCGCGGATGACACGACAATTGTCACTGCTTGTCCCCGGAATTTCCCAGCGTTTGGTTCGCGATTCTAAAATTTCAGACCAAAAGGCCGTTTTCGGCGTAGTCGGTAATGAGGGACTTTTTGGATTTCCACTCATCTGGAGTAAATGCCGAAGCTTCAATAGGCGCAAAGACCTCGAAGATGGCATCGGTCAAAATGTTGATCCGCTCCCAGTAACTCTTGTCCGCAAAGCTGGAGGAGATGACGACTAAATCAATATCGCTGTCCTCGCGGGCCGTACCCGCGGCATGGGAACCGAAGAGTATGAGCTGATCAACACGAATATTGATGACTTCCAGTGCCTTTTTGAATTCCTGGATGGTCTCTAGAACTGTTCGTTGACCCATTTCAGTACATCCTTGCTCTTTTCAATCATTTCTTTTGTAATCTCTTTTGTGTAGGCGGCCTGTATTTTCGACAGATCGTCGGGGTATCGCGTGGCCACGCTTGCGGTATTCAACTTTGTAATGAATTTCAGCATGTCTTTATGGGGTTTCTTTCCAATTTTCTTGAGGAGATAAATAAGATTATGGGTTTTGGGAGGGACTTCAACCAATTCTTTCGAGAACAGACCTTTCAAAGACTTTTCGATGGACAAATGACACATGAAAACAGCATACAAGTACCGGCCACTGGTGAACATGGCGTCAGCTGTCCCCATATCGTAATCCGCTTGTTTGAGCCATTCTTCATGCTTTTCACTCATGGGCTGTCCCTCTTGCTTCAGACCACACTGCTTTTCAAAAGATTTTATCTCCTAAGAAGGTCTTTTTCAATTCATTCCCGCCTTTTTGAGAGCGCCAATAACCTTATCCAATTCAGTCTTGCTTTTACTAAAGTTTCACCGTTTTTGAACCTTTTCCAATTTTTCCAGCCAGTTCCGCGCATTTTTTTTATTATGCGCAGAGAATTTTGGCACGAAAAATGAAAATTTTTTCAATTTTTATGCCAATAAATTCAACTAGTTATTTAACTTTTTACCCTTGAAATTCGCTCCATCTCGTGATAGGATTCGATAACAACTTATTGATATTCCATCGGAAAGGAGCTTGGCAACATGTTTATTCTAAACGATATCT
>ADZZ01000592.1 GCA_000179315.1 delta proteobacterium NaphS2 | reverse complement strand
TAGTAGGCAAAGTGTCCTGCAATTTCGAGCTACTTACCCATTAGCTCATCGGTCGGCAGGTCCGGTTGGCTTTCAGCCAATCCCTAAACATCCGAATTTGGCGGTAAACTTCTTGCGAGAAGTGATCCGTTTCATCCGGAATTTCCTGCCGTTCCTGGACCGGCTGCAGTAGTGCGTGAATCCAAGAAAATCAAAGGTAGACGCCTTGCCACCGCGGCTATCGGCCTTGGATTGTGCATATGGACCAAATTCGATGGTCTTCGTCTTTTCAGGCGATATCTCAAGGCCAAACTTGGAAAGTCGCAGATCCAGTTCCTTTCGGAACCGTATCGCATCTGCCTCACGCTCGAAACATACAACAAAGTCATCGGCGTAACGGATTATCCGACTTTGGCCATGACAGCCCTGCTGAAACACTCGCGTGAACCAGATGTCCAGACTGTAATGCAGATAGATATTGGCAAGTACTGGTGAAATAATCCCGCCCTGAGGCGTTCCTTTGTCACTGGCAATCTCTTTGCCTTCCTCCATTATACCTGCTTTGAGAAACCGCTTGACGTAGCGCAACACTCGTTTATCTGCTATTCGGTGGCCGAGAAATTTAATCATCCAATCGTGATCAACATTATCAAAGAACCCTTTGATATCTGCGTCCACAATATAGTGAACCCGGCATCCCTCAACCTCTTTGCTGAGTGCCCTCAACGCGTCATGACACCCGCGACCGGGCCGAAATCCATACGAATCGTCAATGAAATCCTGCTCGTAGATCGCCGAAAGCACCCGTGTCAATCCCGCCTGTACCAGCTTATCTTCAAGGGCTGGTATGCCCAGCGGTCGTTTCTTGCTACTCCCCGGTTTAGGAATGTACACCCTGCGCACCGGCAATGGAATATACGCCATCCGATGCAATTTTCCGACCAGAGCGTTTAGGTTCTCGCCAA
>ADZZ01000593.1 GCA_000179315.1 delta proteobacterium NaphS2 | reverse complement strand
TATTGTCCGATTTGGCATTTATGGCCTTTTGGGGCAAATAAAATCGCTGTGAAAGGGGGAGACAAGCCCATCGTCCTTTGATGACCTTTAACAGACCAATAAGAACCACATTCTGTGCCCATGGATATTTGGATTGATTGTCCTTTGCGGCATGATCGAAGATATGAGAACATCCGAAGATGTTGCGACCTGTCTTTGGATTGATGAAATCATCTAATGCGATCATAAGTCGCCCATCGGACAAGGGGTCAGGAATGAGGTGCCATAAGGCGGCCCATAGGTTATGCCATGGTATTTTGTTGGAAGCCATAAAGGTGTAGAATCGACGTTTGTTAATGTTGAGCCCAAACAAGGTATTGAGGCAACGCAACACGTTTGAAGAGATAGATGAAGTGAAAGGGATGATGAAAGCCAGGATGGCATAAGAGAACCAGTGTGCTCGTTCCCTGCCGAGATTGGTGGAAGAAAAAGCATTTTGTAGAGGCTTTAAGATATCGTTTAGAATAAACATGTTGCCAAGCTCCTTTCCGATGGAATATCAATAAGTTGTTATCGAATCCTATCACGAGATGGAGCGAATTTCAAGGGTAAAAAGTTAAATAACTAGTTGAATTTATTGGCATAAAAATTGAAAAAATTTTCATTTTTCGTGCCAAAATTCTCTGCGCATAATAAAAAAAATGCGCGGAACTGGCTGGAAAAATTGGAAAAGGTTCAAAAACGGTGAAACTTTAGTTTACATCCTCACTTAACGTTAGCGCTATTTATGAAAAACCCGGTTTCTAAACAGAAAACAAACCATAGCCTTCGGTTTCTTTATGAATCATCTTTCGGATTATTTAGAGTCGCCCATTCGCTCAGAAATTTTTACTGGAATTTCTGAGGAAATGCGGCCGAAAATATTTAGCGCGGGCCAACGCAGATTCGTAAAGGCTGGAACAACTTTGTTTCATGAAGCAGATGCTGCCCGGCAGTGCTATTTTGTGCAGAAAGGCCGCCTGAAACTCACCAAACTGCATTTCGAAGGAAAAGAAGCCATTGTCCGGTATATCAGTCCAGGCGAAATGACAGCCGCTGTGGCCGTCTTCAAAAAAAATACCTATCCGGTCACGGCCTCGGCTGTCGAGGACACAACAGTGGTGGGTTGGGACCGGCCAACCATTCTGAAAGTTCTTTCCGATTATCCCACATTGACCATCAATTTATTAAATGGAGCACTTGATCGTCTTGAAGATATGCAAAATCGCTACCTGGAACTTTGCGCGGAACGGGTGGAACAACGAATCGCCCGCGCGCTCTTGCGGATTATGCGGCGATCCGGGCGTAAAATCGATTCCGGCGTGCTCATCGACTTTCGTCTTAGCCGTCAGGATCTGGCCGACTATACCGGCGCCACCCTTTATACGGTAAGTCGCATCCTTAGCACTTGGGAAAAAAAGGGATGGCTTTCATCCGGGCGGGAAAAGATTGTTGTGAGCGATCCCCACGCGCTGGTGGCCTTTGCCGAAGAAGGTTGAGCGAAACCCAAGAAAATTTCAAACACCAACCTGAATTTTCGTTTTTTTGCCCCCTTGGTTGCGCCAGCGCAAAGAACTAACCTTAATCGTCATTTAGAATCAGCTCAAGAAAATTAAAAGGTTTCTGCGAACCACTATCACATTTTCAAAAAAGTATTCGACAACCTTTAAACGTGAGGATCGTTTCATGCCTCAAATACCCGGTCACCTGCTGACCACCATGCTCGACTTCATGGCCCGGCGGATCAATGTGCAGCTAACCCGACTCAAAGAGCGCAATGCCAATGCATTCATGTTCGTGGATGAACCGGGGCTCCAATTCCTTTTTTCCGCCATGGCGGGATACGGAGATATCAAAGCCAGGGATGACATGGACTATTTTTTCGCCCAGGTGGACCGGCCGCGGGGAATCCACCTGTGCGGAAACCCGGACTGGGACTTCCTGCTCAGAATGGATCTCGATGTGCTCTCCTTGGATGTTCATACCAACGGCGAGATTTTCGTGTCCTACGCCAAAGCGATTCAAAAATTCCTGGACCGGGGAGGCGTATTGGTTTGGGGGATGGTTCCAACCGGTATTGAGGCGTTTGAGAAAGAGGCGATCCCTTATCTGACAGAGCGTCTGGAAGACGTCTGGCAGACACTCTGGTCCAAGGGCATCGACCGGGATCTGTTGGTCTCACAGAGTATGCTGTCGCCTGCCACCTGCTGCCTGATCAACCCGGACAAAGAGAAAACCGTCGAACGGGCATTTAGCGCTGTGAATCAAATGAAAGAGATTTTGGGTAACAAATATCTGTGAATACGGGTTTTGGAACATATGAAGATTGACACCACAATAACGATTCGAGAGCTTATGGAGCGATATCCATCGGCCATAGCGGTATTCATGAAGCACCGTCTCGCGTGTGTGGGTTGCCCCGCCGAGGCCTTTCACACCCTAAGGGATGTAACGCGCAATTATGGGTTGGCGCTGAATCCGTTTCTAAAAGAGCTTTCTGAAACGGTTGAATCGCAAAAAAATAATGAACAAAAGGAGACCTTGACATGCAAAAAAGACAGATAAAAAAAGGAATTTACTGGCTGGGAGCCATCGACTGGGAGCGGCGCCTTTTTGATTCGCTCATTCCACTACCGGACGGCACCACCTACAATGCATATCTGGTTGAAGGGAGTGAGAAAACCGTCCTGATGGACACGGTCGATCCACCCATGTCTGGTGTTTTGATTGCGCAACTGGCCGACGTCGCCAGAGTTGACTATATCGTCAGCCACCACGCTGAGCAGGACCACTCCGGAAGCATTGCCATGGTGCTGAAACGGTTTCCCGACGCAAAGGTCGTGGTTACCGAAAAGGCCAAAGGGATGCTGATGGACCTGCTGAAAATTCCGGAAGAGGCGATTGTCACCGTAGAAGACGGTGAAACGCTTAGCCTGGGGGACAAAACCCTTCACTTTGTTCAAACCCCATGGGTGCACTGGCCCGAAACCATGGTGACCTATCTGAAAGAGGACAAGATTCTTTTCAGTTGTGATTTCTTTGGCTCTCACATCGCCACCACCGATCTCTTTGTGACCGATCAGGGGCGCGTATACGAGGCGGCCAAACGGTATTTTGCCGAGATCATGATGCCGTTCCGAAGCGCGATCGAAAAAGATCTGAAGAAACTGGAAGTCTATGACATTCAAATGATCGTTCCCAGTCACGGTCAGATTTATGACCAGCCTGGCTGGATATTGGAAGCCTACCGGGATTGGGTGACCGGCGCCCCCAGGAACCTTGTGGTCATCCCTTATGTCTCCATGCACGGCAGCACTCGGGAAATGGTCACCCATCTGACCGCCGTATTGGTTGAAAAGGGTGTTCGAGTGGAGTTGTTTCCGCTCCCGGTCACGGACATCGGCAAACTGGCCATGGCCCTGGTGGATGCAGCCACCATTGTTATTGGCACGTCTACGGTTCTGGCGGGGCCGCATCCCCTGGCGGCCTATGCGACGTTTCTCGCCAATGCGCTCAGGCCCCGAGTGAAACTTCTCTCCATTATCGGTTCCTATGGCTGGGGCGGTAAGACGGTGGAGACCCTTGCCGGCATGATCCCCAATTTGAAAGCCGAAGTGTTGGGGCCTGTTCTATGCAAAGGGATTCCCTCGGAGACTGATTTTGAAGCCCTGGACCGTCTAGCCAGCATGATTGCGGAGAAACATAAAGGTAATAATTTCAAATAAAGTATGCTTGTGCTGCTGCTTTTTCTGAAGCAAAAAAGCTCGTGATTTCTCATGGCACAGATGGATATTCAATCGAAGCGTGCATATAGCCCAGTCGAAAAGGAGGATGGGATTCGCGTCCCGGTGGACCGGGTTTGGCCCAGGGGCATGACCAAAGAAAGACTGAAAGCGGATCTGTGGCTGAAGGATGCGGCATCGAGCACAGCTCTCCGAAAATGGTTCAATCATGATCGTTCCAGCCGGAAATCACCGAAGTGAACATCGGTGTGGGCAAAAATCCCGGCATTTTGATTTCGGGCCATGATCTGAAAGACATGGAAGAGCTGCTCAAACAGACGGAAGGAACAGGTGTGGATGTTTACACCCACGGGGAACGGTGGATCCAAGGACTTTTCAGCCGCCATTGAAATGGCCAAAAAGTGTTCGTCCCCGGAGGAAATCGAGACTGGCAAAATAGTGGCGGTTTTGCCCGCAACCAGGTCCTGGCCCTGGCCGACAAGGTGGTCGATGCCGTGAAATCCGGCGCCATCAAGCGCTTCGTGGTCATGGCCGGGTGCGACGGGCGGCAGAAGGCGTGCGGTTACTTCACGGAAGTGGCGGAGAACCTTCCCAAAGACACGGTGATCCTGACCGCCGGGTGCGCCAAATACCGCTACAACAAGCTGGATTTGGGCGACATCGGTGGCATACCGCGCATTTTGGACGCGGGCCAGTGCAATGACAGCTATCCGCTAGCGGTGATTGCTCTGAAACTGACAGGGTTTAAAAAAGCCCCTGCACAATAAGACGAGACTGGATCAAGCTGCCGTCCTTTTGCGAACTTGAGGGAACTCCGAGTTTGTTTCGTTTGCAGTACAAAAAAATGTATTTGACGATTCACCTTAAATTAAATGATCTCTGTCTGAGACGTCGACTGGCAATCCCTCTGGTCGTCGTCTTAGATATATCGAAAGGGAGGGCTTTATGAGCGACACACCCAGCGCCGTAAAAGGCAAGGCATTTAACCTTGAAGAATTCGTTGACTACGCGGACGGTTCCGTGGTCAGCAAAACGCTGATACAAAAAGACATAGGAAATGTGACACTTTTTGCGTTTGATTCGGGCCAGGGGCTGAGTGAGCACACAGCACCCTTTGACGCGGTGGTCTATATCCTGGACGGCGAGGCGGAAATCTCCATAGGAGGACAACCGCAAAATGTTTTTGCAGGTGAAATGTTGATAATGCCAGCCAATATTTCCCATGCGCTTCGGGCCAAAAAGCCTTTCAAAATGTTACTGGTAATGATTCGTGGATCATAAGGCCAACATCATTAAACTTCTGAACTAAGAAGCTGTCCGAAAATAACTTGAACAATTTTGAAATTCACAGATTTGAAGATTAGCCGTCAATTCAAGAATATTGTTCTTGTTAATCACGGACAGTTCCTAAATACGCCTGAGGAGGTTCGAGATGCAAGCACGGGCACCGCTAACGATAGAACATCGCCTGATTGAGCGAATGATTGAGATAATCAAACGGATGCTTCATAAGGTTGAGAAAGAAAAAAGCGTTGATCCATTACTGGTGGATAAGACGATTGATTTTATCCGCACTTATGCTGACAAAACCCATCTCTTAAGCCCGTGTCCTAAAACCTGCAACCTGGAACGTGCATTTGTGACTTGCCGCATGAAAAAAGAACAAAATTTATAGGGCAAGAAGATCCGCCTTAAAAGTGTGCGGGCCTGATTGACCGGGCACATTACAAAGAGAGGAGGGGTTTATGAAACCGCCCCGTCAGACCCCAAAAAGCAAAAAGCCCTTTCCGGTGAAAGCCATTAAAACCATTCTTCTCATCTCACTCGGTATTCTGGTGGCGTTTCCCCTGTTCAGCATGAGCTATTACACCATGGTCCGCACGTCAACGCCCGAATTCTGCGCCTCCTGCCATGAAATCAAACCGGCCGTACGGGCCTGGCGCGCCTCCACCCATGTGAACAACGCCGTGGGCGTCACCGCGGACTGCATGGACTGCCACCTGCCGGCCCCTCATGATATGTTTGATTTCTTCTTTGCCAAAACCTATCACGGCATAAAAGATGTGGGCGTTCATTTTTTGACCGGGGAGTACGATCGAAAACGGGCCAGAGAAACGGCCTATGCCGCCTTTGATAATGACCAGTGCCTAAAATGCCACCGGAATCTGCTGTACATTCCCAATCAGCGCGGTGCCATGCTGGCACACCGCTCCGTTATGTACGCCCGGAAAGGGTATCAGAAGAAGTGCGTGGACTGTCATTATGACCTAGTCCACAATGATAAAACCATCGTCATGTACCGGCAATACCGAAAGGTTCCCTATCAGGCCAAGGGCTTGAAAATTGAAAAGTTCGGTAAATGGCCGCGTAAGGAATTCTAGAAAAGAACAGGAGGTTGACCCATGAAAAGAACATCTTATTCGCAATGGATCGCTGTTTTTGCAGTGATGTCATTTCTGGCGTTTCCGGTGATGGTTTCGGCCCGGGCGAACAATTTTCCCAAAGTGAAAGAATACCGCATTGAGCGAAGTATGCCTCCGGAAGCGGTCGCCTGTATTGAATGCCACCGCGCTACGACACCGGGGATCTTTGCGGACTGGGCCAAAAGTCGCCACGCCAATGCCAATATTACCTGCCTGGACTGTCATCTGGTGCAGCCCGGCGATGCTGATATTGCCAAGGGCCACGAGCAATATTACGGAAGATCCAACCTGCCGTACGGCCAGGAGAAATACAGGGTACCCATCGCCGCCATTGTCACCCCCAAAGACTGTTCCCGATGTCATCCCGACGAAGCGATTCAGTATGGCCGGTCCAAGCATGCCAACACCCTTGAGATTATCTGGAAGATCGACCCCTGGCTCAATGACGGCATGAACTCGAACAATGAACGGAAGACGGGCTGCTTTACATGTCACGGCACGGTGGTGAAACTGGATGAAAAGGGGAACATCGATCCCAAAACCTGGCCCAACGTGGGGGTCGGCCGCGTCAATCCGGACGGCAGCAAGGGATCGTGTACTTCCTGCCACACCCGGCACCGTTTCTGGGTGGGGGAGGCGCGGATGCCGGAAGCCTGTGATCAGTGTCACCTGGGCCCCGACCATCCGCAGATCGAAATTTACGAAGAATCCAAACACGGAACCCTTTATCACGCCTACAAAAATGAAACCAATTTTAACGCGGCGGGCGGCACCTGGACTCCGGGCGTGGACTATCGCGCTCCCACCTGCGCGGCCTGCCACATGTCCGGCAGCGGAACGGTCAAAACAAGCCATGACGTCACGGAACGGCTCTCATGGGAGACCCAGGCCCCATTGACCATCCGGCCCCAGAACTTCAAGCCCTTTCCGGCCAATACGGACTGGAAGGCGGAGCGGGATAAGATGAAGGCCATCTGCCTTCAGTGTCACGGCAAGTCGTGGGTGGAAGACTTCTACAGCGGATTCGACCAGGCGGTGAAAGAGTACAATGACGTTTACTACAAACCGGCCAGGGCCAAGCTGGATGAACTCTACGGTAAAGGGCTTCTGGACAAAACAAAGTTTTTTGACGAACACCTGGAACTTCAATTCTACGAACTGTGGCACCACGAAGGTCGGCGGGCACGCATGGGTGCCATGATGATGGCCCCTGATTATGCCTGGTGGCACGGTTTCTATGAAGTGAAAAGCCGCTTCAACGAATTTAACGAAGAGGCCGACCACCTGCTTAAAAGCGGCAAAAAGGCTTATGTCTACCCCGATTACCCCAATGCCACGGGAAGCACTCAAAAACCGGTGGAAGTATTTCCTAAAAAATGAGTAATCTCTGATAACGCTGCGAGGCAGGATGTAGTTCCTGCTTTCGCGGCCTAAGAGATAATGTTCCTAAAATTTGGCTGAATATGAAGGGCGAAAAAATGGATTCTGATTCGAATCGAACCTTTGATATATCAGAGGAAGACATTTACGAAGCCATGAAAGAGATAGAAGGCTACCTGGACATCACTCCAGGAGACTTTAGGGCCTTGTATGCCATCGCCCATAGACATGCGATCACCCGCCTGGCGACCTCCGTTAAAGCCGGTGATGTGATGACCCGCGACGTGGTTTTTGTCGAGAAGGGTACGCCGCTGGCGGAAGTGGCGGACAGGATGGCCCGGGAGGGTGTTTCGGGGGTACCGGTGATTCAGGATCAGAAAGTGGTCGGTGTTATTTCCGAGAAGGATTTTGTCTTTGCCATGGGTGGAGAAGCGCTTCGGTCCTTCATGGCGGTGGTGGCACACTGTCTGGGGAACAAGGGGTGTGCGGCTTTGCCCATGCGCCACCAGGCGGCGGAACATATCATGACACAGCCCGCTCTTACGGTAAGTATGGAGACGCCGCTTTCGAAAGTTGCCAACATCATGGCCGAAAACAATCTGAACCGGGTTCCCGTGGTGGATTCCGAGGGAAAGCTCCTGGGAATTATTGCGAGGGCGGACATTGTGCAGACATCGTGCACCGTAATCATTCCCTCTGAAGGGATGAGACCATCGTCCGAGGGGGTGGCATGAACTACTTCAGAAAAATGATGGGGACCACAAAAAGCCCGCCGGCAGTAAGCCTCTTCGAAATCCTCTGGTCATGGTTGGGCGCTTTTCTGGGTATTTCCTGTGTGGCGCTGGTTCACTATCACCTTCTGGGAGAAGGTGCTGAACTGATTATGATGATCGGGTCCTTCGGGGCTTCTGCCGTACTCATCTACGGTGCCACGAAAAGCTCCCTTGCCCAACCTCGAAACCTCATGGGGGGCCACGTGCTTTCCGCGCTCATCGGGGTGGCCCTGTACCAGATTTTTCACGATCATTTGTGGATTGCAGCTTCCACTTCCGTGGCAACGGCCATCGCTGTCATGCACGCCACAAAAACCCTGCACCCTCCGGGCGGCGCAACGGCTCTCATCGCCGTGATCGGCGGCGAAAAGATCCATGCCCTGGGATACCTTTACGCGGTGATACCGGTGGGTTTGGGAGCACTGATGATGCTGATCGTTGCGCTTTTGGTCAACAATATCCCAAAAAAACGCCGCTATCCGGAATTCTGGTTCTGATGATCGTGATGCTTCTGACCTCTCACAAAACCTATCATACTCGAAAAATCCCTTTTTCGTATCGAAAATAAGCACCGGCATTCCCGGAGCCGAAGGCATCACCATCAAGGAGAATTGCGCTTTCTTGGGCGGGTTCGGGAGTACGAAATTCTCCGTAATTGATCTTTCCGACCCTTCGAACATGGCAATCGTAAAGACTCTGGACGAACCACATTATTGTCAAATGGTATCTGAAATAGGGGATGATGGTATCCTGTACGTTGCCCTCTGGGGAGGTCCATTCGGCGACGAAGGCGGGCTTGCCGCATTTGACATAAGTGACCCATGGAACATTTATGAACTCAGCCATGTGTTCAACGAAGAGATGTATAAGGCCAATAGAGTGAAAATACAGGACGACTTTGTGTTCATGCCCCCCTCAAGAATCATTCCAAAGATAGACCGATTCTCAACCCCCCTTTAATTCGCAGAGTATTCTCAACGAGAAGCAGTATCCCCGGATCGGAATCTCCTGCGGCTTCAGGTGCAACTATCGGACATTCCAGTTTGACATAAAGGGTTGGCTTCAACTAATTTTTGATAGTTTTATTGTAATGACGTCAAAGGAACGCTTCACATGCTTCCCTCTTTTTGTTTCACCTGATTTCTATAATGACGATGGAGGATTCCATGCAGGAACTTATAAAACCCAAAAAATTGCCGGATGATATTTCATCCTATTTATCCAAATTCGATCTGAATGCCTGTTTCACCTGCGGCACCTGTTCCGGCGGCTGCCCCATCACGGGAACCCCCGGCATGGAAGGGTGGGATATCCGGAAAGTCATTCGGATGCTGGCCCTGGGGCTGGTGGACGAAGTGGTGGAATCAAAATTCCCCTGGGTCTGCACAGGCTGCGGCCGCTGCGCCTTCGGCTGCCCCATGGGTATAGATATCCCCTATATCATGCTGCACATGAAGCATCTGCGTGCCAGAGAGGAGGTCCCGGGGATTCTTCACAAAGGCGCGGAGAACAACTTCAAAACCGGAAACAACATGGCCATTCCCCAGGAGGATTATTTTTTTCTGCTCTCCGATCTGGGTGTTGAAATGGCGGAAGAGGATTGTCCGGGGTTCTATGTGCCCGTGGACAAGGACGACGCCGATATCCTCTTTTTCCCCAATTCCAAAGAGGTCTTTGCGGACAATGAAGACCTTAAATGGTGGTGGAAAATTTTCTATGCGGCCAGGGAAAACTGGACGGTCCCGTCAAAACACTGGGAGGCGGTGGATTGGGGCCTCTTTACCGGTAACTACGACTACATCAAAGCCTTTGCACAACACAAAATCGATTTTATGAAAGAGCACCGGGTCAAACGGATGATCATGCCCGACTGCGGCGGCGGGTCCTATGGGTGCCGGGTGGGAATGAAGGCATGCGTCGAGGAAGACGTTTCAAATGAAATCCACTATATTTATCTCTATGAGTACCTGATGGAGCTGATTCAATCGGGAAGGATCAAACTGGACAAGAGCGTCAATGCGGGGAAGATTTTCACATGGCACGATTCCTGTAAACACGGCAGGGAACTGGAACGCCATTTCGGTAAGGGGTTTTATGAAGAACCCCGATGGATCATTCAGCAGTGCGTGGATGAGTTCGTGGATATGGAACCCAACCGCGGCAACAGCTTCTGCTGTGGTGCGGGTGGCGGCATGTGGCCGGGCCCCTATGAAGAAGAATCGGCCTTTCAGGGGCGGATGAAGTACGAAGGCATCAAGAACAGCGGCGCAAACGTACTGGTGGTGGGGTGCTCCAACTGCCATGATCAGCTTATGAAGCGGGTTCCTAAGGCCTACCCCGATTATCCCTACGAGGTAAAATACATTTGGGAACTGGTAGCGGATACCCTGGTGCTCGATCCATGGAGTGAGGAGGAAGTTGCCAAAGGGGAAGCGGATGGAAAAGCCCAATGGGAAGCTCTTGGGGTGGACCTGGATGAGGAGTGGTAAAAGAAAGGGTCTATTCCTGGAAAGGACCGGGTGAACGGTAAATGGGCCTTTACATTCATCGCGAGGCAAGTTTCAGGAAATCACTGGAAACCCTGTCCAGGGGCGACAAAACCGCGTCCCTGGCGGCTTCCAGAGCGGAGGAAATCATAGAAAAACTGGCTTCCGGTGATTCCCAGGCCATTGAGATCGTCAGTCGGCGGACCAAACACGGCGAACTAAGGATCAACGGGTGCCGAAAATACGACCTCGGCGGCGGATATCGGTTGGTTTGCGTCAAACAGGAAGGACGTCTTACGGCTACCTATGTGGGAAGCCACGACGACTGTAACCGCTGGATCGAAAATAACCGGGGGTTCGAAGTGGCGCCTCCTTCCCATGGCGACAGCCTTCCTGGTTCGAAGCACCGGGAGTCGACACCTCACGGTAATTCGGAAAATGAGGAATACGAAGAACCGGATTACGATGATATCCTCATGGCAAAAATCGACCAGAAAATCCTCAGACAGGTTTTTTGCGGCCTTTGCGGTGAGCCCTGAAACCGATGAAAATTGTCGGGCCGCAAGGGGACGTCATCACCATCCACTACCATCCAGTTGGATTTGCCGCAATCATTTTCAAATGCGCGCGGGCGGCAGCCAGAATGGCCTGTCCTGTAAAGCCGTCGCCGAATTCTTCTTCCAGATTTTTCCGTTTTTCCAACAGCGAGATGACATTGGTGTATTCCTTGACGGCATCCGCTTTTCGCGATGCGGCCTTGAATACGTCTGCCAGGTGAAGATGGGCCAGGGGATTTTCGGGTTCAAGATAGATGACTCTTTTGAGGTAATGGCTTGATTGATCCAGGTTTCCGGCATCATTATGGATCATGGCGAGCATGAAGTAGGCCTGCGCATGAAGGGGGTTCTGCCGGATGATGTTGTCCAGAATGGTTGCGGCAGCAATGGTTTCACCGTTGTCTGCGAGTTTGCGCGCAACCGATAAACTCTCGTCAAGAGACTTTGATGGGGTTTTGGCGGGGGCCTCAATTTCCGTGGGCCGGAGAGTGGTTTGAGGGGGACGGATTTCAAGCGCTCCGGTTGTGATTCGGGGTGAAATAGATGTCCACATTACGACAGGAAATAATGTCCCACCGGGGCATGGTATCCATTGGAAAAGGTTCCTCGGACAGGTTGAAGTATTCAAAATCCACCATTGTCCTGACATTGTCCTGATGTCCGCACTCAAAAGATACCGGTCTCCCTGTTTGGTGAAATAGCGTTCCAGGTAATGGGGGGCAAGACCGCGAATGGCCCGTTCCGTATAGACCCTTTCTCTTGCTTTACGGAGTGCCTGGCGGCTGATGTCCGTGCCTTTGATGTAAACTTTCCTTTGAAAATCATCAAAAACAAGGTCTCGAATGAGCATGGCGATGGAATAGGCTTCCTCACCGTTGGCACACCCTGCGCTCCAGATGTTGATTCTGCCGTTATCCGCCTTCTTTTTGTTCAAAAGCGGGGGTAGACAGAAATTTCGCAGGGCATGAAACTGGGCTTTGTGGCCTCCGGTGGAGGACACAATGGCGATTATCCTGTTCTTGTCTTTCCTGGCTGCATTGATCTTGAATGAATCCTTTTTGATGGAATCATCAGTTTTCAGCCTGGCTTCAGCTCTTTCACAGTGCTTTTTGATGGAGTTAAGGATGGCTTTGCTGTTTGATGCGGGAACGGATTATGTTATCAGTGGGGGAGACAATAGGACAGGCGGAACGTCCCCAATACCTCTCAGCATGAAAAATGGGCGAACAAGTAACGGTGCACTCAGTGTATCGCCAGGACCATGCGGCCCACTGAAGCCCGCCGTTGGGCAGGAGAAAGAGATGACCAGATGCCGGTGGTGCGGAAACGATCCGTTATATGTGGCCTATCATGACAAGGAATGGGGAATTCCCGTTCATGAGGATCGATTGCTGTTTGAGTTCTTGATACTTGAAGGCGTTCAGGCGGGCCTGAGCTGGTTGACCGTCCTGAAAAAACGGGGCAACTACAGAAAGGCGTTTCATGATTTCGACTGTACACGTATCGTGAAATACACCGAAACAGACGTGATACGTTTGCTTGCGGATTCCGGAATTGTGCGCAATCGCCTCAAGATCGAATCTGCAATCAAAAACGCGAGATGCGTTCTTGAAATAGAAGCGAAATACGGATCATTGGACGCGTACCTCTGGCGTTATGTGGACGGTGTTCCGAAACAGAACGCCTGGAAATCCATTTCAGAAGTTCCGGCAAAAACCAAAGCGTCGGAAAGGATGAGCAAAGACCTGAAGAAACGGGGCTTCAAGTTTGTGGGGCCAACGATCTGCTATGCGTTCATGCAAGCGGTGGGCATGGTAAACGACCACACAACGGATTGTTTCCGCCACGAAGAGATCAGGGAGCTTGGAACGGCCGCATGAAGCGGATTTCCTTCCGTGTGGGGCAGGGGACCGGATCGGTTTGGGCGAAGAATTCATCTAAATCAGTAGTTCCAATCGAAATTGCCGTCGGCATTCGACAAATCTATCGGATTTTCCAGTTGGACAAATTGAGCATTCCTTTTTAACCTTCCAGCGCCAATCCTTGCAAGGGGTTCCGTATAATTTAGTTTTTCGGTTTTACCCCATCGAAACGCAACATAACCGGCCGTGTTTTGTTGGAACAGGATTGGGCCGGAAGATGAGGCATCCTCTGAGGATCATCATTTGAATTCGCACAGGTTTGTATGGAAGTTATATAAGCACTCATGAATCGGCTTGACCAGTTTCAACGCCTAGGGCTGTTGGGGTTTCTCGTGCTCACCGGGATATTTTTTGCCGTCACTTCTCCCTATTTCATTTCAATGGAAAATATTACCAATATCTTCATTCAGTCCGCCGTCCTGATCATATTGGGGGCCGGGATGACCCTTGTGATCGGATCGGCGGGCATCGATCTTTCCATCGGCGCCATCCTTGCGCTGAGCAGTATTATCGTTGCCGGCTCCATGAAGGGAGGCTTGGGCGTCGTTCCGGGGATTTTTTCGGGAATCATTTCCGGATTTTTGATGGGGGCCATAAACGGTGTCGGAATCGCTCATCTCAGGATATCGCCTTTTATCGTTACCCTCGGTACCACCGGCATTTACCGGGCGCTGGCGCTCATATTCACCGATGCCATGCCCATATACGGACTGCCATACGATTTCCGAATGATCGGCGCGGGCTGGGTCGGGCCCATCCCCATATCCGTGATTGTGGCGGCCGTGATACTGGCGCTTTTTTTCTTCCTGATTGTCTGGACGAAATTCGGCGCCAATGCCCGGGCTGTGGGAGACAATGCTGAATGCGCCTTTCGCATGGGGATTCCGGTGGGAAAGACGCTGGTGATGATCTATGCACTGTCAGGTGCTTCCGCCGCACTGGCGGGTATCGTCATGACGGCGCGGCTGAATACGGCCGAGGCCATTGCAGGTATGGGTATTGAGCTCGAGACCATCGCCGCCGTGATCATGGGCGGAACAAGTTTTTTCGGGGGTGAGGCAAGGATCGGCGGTACGCTTCTGGGGGCGCTGATCATCGGAACCCTGGCTAACGGGCTGACGTTGGTCAATGTCCCTTCTTACTATCAACAGCTTGTGATCGGCCTGGTATTTATCATGGCGGTACTGGCGGATCAGTTCCGCCGCAGGGGAATGTCAAATTTTACATTTTAAGGAGGCAAACAATGAAAATGAGAAATTTTAGCCGTGTTATGACGTGGATGCTGGTTGCGGGTGTTCTGGTGTTCAATTCCGGAAATTCCTTTGTTTTCGGAGAAGCCACCCCTTGGGAGCAGGCGAGGGCGCAAACCTTCAAAACGCTGGGCAAAGTGGAAAAGCCTTCGAAACCCATGAAGATCGGTGTTGTGCTGGTAACGCTCGCCAACCCATACTGGGTATCCATGAAAAACGGGTATGAAAGCGCCGCAAAGGAATTCGGCGTGGAGATCGATGTGCAGGCGGCTCCCCAGGAAAACAGCACCACGTCACAACTCAATATTTTCGAGAACATGGTGGCCAAGGACTATGATGCCATCATCGGCCATACCATTACGGCGCATAATCTGATTCCCGGTCTGGCGAGAGCCACAAAAAAAGGGATCGTAACGGTCACCGATGCCAGGGTTGACAAACAGGCGGCCAAGGAGGCCGGCGCCGACCCCATCTATCTGGGCCTCGTGGATTATTATGAACAGGGACGAATGGGTGCGGCCTATATGGCCCGGGAGCTGTCCAAAAAAGGGGGCGGGAAGGTGGCCATCATAGAGGGGCTCCCGGCCGCTCCGCAGTCCAAGGGAAGGAAGGACGGTGCCAAGGCGGCGTTCGATGCATCGCCCTCCGTGGAAATCGTGTCTATCCAGCCCGGAAACTGGGACAGGGCCAAGGCCTATGATATCACCACGAACCTGCTTCAGGCCCATCCCGATTTGAAAGGGATCATGTGCGCAAATGACGTGATGGCCCTGGCCGCGGTGGAAGCCGTTGAGGCCGCCGGTAAGGGGGGGGATGTCATGGTGGTGGGTATCGACCTCATAGATCAGGGAAAAGATGCCATCAAGGCCGGAAGATTGGCGGGATCTGTCGCCTTCAGTCCTTTTGTGATCGGCGAAATTTGTACCCGGACGGCCATCGCCGCAAGCCAGGGGCGGAAGATCCCCCAAGGCGTGGGCGTTGTGAGCATTCTGGCAACCAAAAATAACATCGACAATCTGAAGGACTGGAAATAGGACCGTCAATTTCCTTCACCCATGTTGCGAAGGCGAGGGCCTATGGTGCGGATGGAGAACATATCCAAACGTTACGGGCGGAAAATGGCCCTTGACAGGGCCTGTCTGGATCTTAACGAAGGCGAGGTCCTGGGACTCGTGGGCGATAATGGTGCCGGAAAAACCACCATCCTCAAGATTCTGTCCGGGGTGGAACAAATGGATGGCGGCGATATCTTCATTCAGGATGAAAAAGCGCGGATATCTTCACCTGCGGTTTCGAGAGAACTTGGAATCGAGATGGTTTACCAGGATCTTGCCCTTTGCAGGAACATGACCATCTGGGAAAACATCTATCTTGGGAGATATCTGTTTCGTTCCTTTAGGAGATGGCCTTTGCCCATGCTGGATAAAAAACGTATGGCAAGAGGGGCCGCGCAAGTGCTCGAAACCATCGGCATCGATATAGCCGATACGAACCAACCCATCAAGAATCTTTCCGGCGGTGAACAGCAGGCCGTTGCCATAAGCCGTTGTGTGCTCTTTGCACCTCGGATCGTATTGTTGGATGAACCGACCGCCAGCATGGCCCAGTGGGAAAAGGACAAAATCCACGACACGTTGATCAGACTTAAATCCCAAGGGAGATCCATTATCGTGGTGGCGCATGATCTGGGTGAGATATTTCACGTGTCGGACCGGATCACGGTTCTCAAAGAGGGGACCACCGTGTGGAGCGGGCCTGTCCGTGACATCGGCCCTAAAGATGTTGCCCAACTGATGTTCGTGGGAAAATTGTAAATTATGAAAGGACGTTATGTACAATAGGATTTTGGGTTGTTTGAGCATGGTTGCCATTGGGGATGCCCTCGGCATGCCCAGCCATGACATGACCATCGATCAGATTAAGGAATCCTTCGGCGGTGCGCTCAATGCGTTTCGACCGGCGCCTGAAGATTCGAGGGTCCACAAAGGCTATAAGGCCGCACAGATCACCGATGACACGCTGTTGACCCTTTCCGTGGCGGATGCTTACATCCAGAACAGGGGAACCATTTCATCTCGGATCATCGCCGAGATGACCAGCGCCGTGGTAAACGAGTATTCGAAGAGGGGGCTCGATAAGATGTTCGGGCCGAGTACAAAGAATTCGGTGGAAGGGTTCCTCAGCGGAAATGATCCCGAAACCATGTTCATGAGGGATAATCATCCGACCATGGGCACTTCAAACGGCGGCGCCATGAAGATTTCCCCGGTGGGCCTTGTTCATCCCGGACATCTTGAAGGCGTGATAGGGGACACATTGAAGGTTTGCCTTCCCTCCCATGGAACGCAAACCGCGATTTCCGCGGCCTCGGCCATCGCCGCCGGCATCTCTCGAGCCATGATGCCGGGCGCAGATGTCTTTTCAGTGGTGCGTTCAGCCTTGCGCGGTGCGGAAGCGGGGGAGCTGATGGGCAGGCGGAAGGCCCGGACCGTCCCCCTGCCTTCGGTTTCCAAACGCATCAAGCTGGCGGTATCCATTGCGCTCAAGGCCGATGATATTGAAACGGCCAATCGCGATCTTTCAGAGATGATCGGTACGGGGCTTGCCGCATATGAGTCCATTCCCACGGCCATCGGTATCTTCGTGGCATGCGGCGGGGATCCGGTGAAGTGTGTCATGGCCGGTGCCAACGTCGGTTTTGATACCGATACCATCGCTTCCATGGCAGGCGCTTTGGCAGGAACCTTGAAAGGTTTTGATTCGGTGCCCATGGAATTATTCAGTAAGGTACAGCGGGTCAACCAGCTGGAGCTTGAAAAAGTGGCTGCAGGCTTGGAAAACTTGATCGTATAGGGGCATGGAAAGAAATGGCAGTCGACGTAATAGGGTTGGGATTCGCGGCCATGGATATTGTGTTAAACACCGAAGATCTTCCTAAGGAGGACGGTTTTTCCTTTGTTCACCGGGAGCGGTTGCTTGCGGGGGGAAGTTGCGCCAATGCCATGGCGGCGATTTCTCGACTGGGCGGAGCCTCGGGCCTCATTGCGAAGGTGGGGGACGATCATTATGGACGGTTTTTTGTCCGGGACCTCCAAGCGTCCGGCGTTCTGTCATCCGGTGTTCTTGTCAAACCTGAAGGAACAACGCTTCATAATTTCATCGCCGTAACCGCCGACGGGCAAAAGTCCATTTTCTCCCACTTGGGTGACAGCCTTCTTTCTCTCACTGAAGATGCGGTTTCAACGGAAATGCTGACCGGTGTCAGGGCCTTTTACAATGAAATGATACCGGCGGGGCCTGCGCTCAAGCTGTCGCGATTCTGTAAGAAATCGGGGATTCCGGTCATTTTCAATTTACAGGTGGGGCTGGGGTTTATGGCCTTGTGCGGCGTGTCAAGAGGCGCGCTCGATGAAATGCTGGCCATGTGCGACTTGTTCATCACCAACGGGCATTTTATACGGGAATTGGCGGGGAAGGATGACGGCGTTGATGCGGCCCATACCGTTTATGACGAATACCGTCCTCCATTGGGTTTGATTGTTACCAGGGGCGCAAAGGGTTGCTGCCATGTGCATGAAAACGGGTCCACCAAACTGTCGGCCGTCAAGGTTCGGTCCGTTGACACCACCGGTGCCGGGGACGCATTCTCGGCAGGGCTGCTCTACGGGAGGTTCGTCAAAGGCTTCGGCATGAAGGAAGCGCTTTGGTTTGCGACAGGTTGCGCGGCTCTTAAATGCACCCAGGCGGGACCGAGACTCAATGCAAAAGAAACCGATATCCTCGGGCTGTTGGAGAGGCAATGAAATGAATCAACTGCGCCGGGGAAGAATAGCCGTTTTGATGGCTGACAGCGCCAATCCATTTTGGATGGATATGGCAATCCATTACCGGCGCATGGCGGAGGAGCGGCAAATCCTTATTGAATTTTTTTTGGCCTCTGCCCGGGAACGACCCGTCCGCTCAGTCGAATTTGCTTTTGAAAATTGCGGATGCGGGTTTTGATGCCGTTATTATTAATCCCATGAACGGCACCAACCTTTTGCAGGGAATCCTGAAGGCTTCAGAGAAAAGGATCCCCATACTGGATGTGGGCGCAAAAACGGATCAGCGACACTTCGAAAAGGTGCCCCATTCCTACATTCCCATTCCAACGGTGGATTTTTTGGAGCAAGGAAGACTCGGGGCGGAATATATCATAAGAAACCTGGAACCCGGCCGGTTGTCTAATGTTGTTATTCTGGAAGGGAGGCCGAATTCCGCTCAATCCATCGGCAGATCCAATGGCGCACTGAGAATCTTTGAAGGCCAGCCGCAAATACGAATCCTGGCCAGAGCCCGTGCCGACTATGAACGTGAAAAGGCCTTCCTAGCGGTGAAAGGACTTTTTGAAAAAGGGCAGACAATAGACGCCTTTTTCTGCGTAAACGATCTCATGGCATTGGGCGTTGCGGACGTCATTGCAATAGAAAGACGCAAAACAAAGCGGAAACCGATCATCGTGGGCGTTGATCTCATAGACGCGGCAAGAGAGGCGATTCGAAATGGGTCCATCGCCGCAAGCGTTGCCTTTTCGAGGTCCGAGGTTGCGGCTTCCGCTCTCGATACGGCAGCGGCAATGATGGAAGATGAAAAACCGCCTTCGGCCTCCCCTGTTTCAAGCCATTTGGTGTCCCTCCAAAATTTAGGAAAAGGAATGCCTTGACATATGCTATTTTGATGTGCATCATTTGATATAAAATATATGCATTAAGGAGAATATCATGCGGACGACCATTAACATCAAAGACGAGTTGATGGATGCCATCATGGCCCTTACAA
>ADZZ01000594.1 GCA_000179315.1 delta proteobacterium NaphS2 | reverse complement strand
AGGTTGGGTTCGTGCGCTGAAATGGCGGCGGCATTCATGGCGTACGCTTCAACCTATCACGTCTTCCTGTACGGAAAATACCGTGAAGTCAACGCATACTCCCAAATCGTTATGCTCAAAACACTCAAGTGCCCTGTCCGGGTTGTCTGGGTCTTTCGAAAAACACAGTGGATCGCAATCTTCTCCACGGACTTGAAGCTGTCGGTTGAGCAAATTATCGAGTATTATGGGGCCAGGTGGAAAATCGAGTCGGGTTTCAAGGAGATCAAGCAAGACATTGGAAGCAGCAAAAGCCAAACCCGCAATGCACAGGCAGTGATCAATCACATCAATTTTTCCATAATGGCCGCAACAATCATTTGGATCTATGGTTCACGGCTCGAAAACATTCCCGAACGCAGGCACAAGGTCAAGGGTCGCAACAGTTTCGCCTTTTCCGACCTGAGACATATCATCGCTAAGTCCGCATTGAGCGATGATTTTCATGCCGTTTGCAACCAAGACAACAAACTGCCCCGAAAATCTTTCCTGGAGGCGTTGCTGCGCATGGTCGGCTGATCAAGCCGGGGGCATTTTCTGTGAAACTTCAGTTTATAGGATAATCTTTTACTTTCAGAAAGGTGGTTGTGATGCCCTTTTACGAGTTTGAAAATAAACGTCCAATGGTTGATAAGGAGGCCTTTGTACATCCGGAGGCCGTATTGATCGGGGACGTCCTGGTTGAAGCCGGCTGCTATATCGGTGCGGGAGCAGTGCTCCGTGGCGATATCGGCTCCATAAGAATCGGAGAAGGCTCCAATGTTCAGGAAAATTGTGTTATGCATACATATCCGGACAAATCTGTTATATTAAACCCGAACTCACACGTGGGACACGGGGCAATCTTGCACGGATGTGAAATTAGTTCTTTTGTTCTGATCGGAATGGGTTCAGTTTTGGCGGACGGGGTTAAGATAAACAACAAATGTCTAATTGGCGCCGGGAGTTTCATCCCCTTCGGCACTGAAATTTCCAGCAACAGCCTCGTCATGGGCTCCCCCGCCCGAGTGGTAAAGGAACTGAGTGCCGCGCAATTGCAACAAATTGAAAAGGGGCTTTCCATCTATCAAGATTTAACTCGCCGCTATTTAAAGTCTTTCAGGCAACTTTGACGCTGGTGATTAGGAGTTTTAGAGTGGAGACGATTTATTACCACAGTACCAACAATACAAAAGAAAAGGCGAGTTTTGAAACGGCCCTTATGAACGGGCTGGCTTCCAACTACGGCCTCTATATGATTTCTAAAAAAGACATTCCGCAATTGCCTTCAAGTATTCTGAAATCCCTAAACGGTATGGCTTACGCACAAATAGCATTTGAAGTCCTGAACCCGTTTTTGGGTGCTGAGATACCTGAAGAAGACCTCAGACTCATGCTGGACGATGCCTATGATGACAGCGTTATTCCTACCAACCTGCAACACCTGACCGGGCAAACCTATATTATCTGGCTTACTCAAGGTCCTACCTATTCCTTTAAGGATTATGCTGCGCGGTTTTTCGGGCGGATGCTCAACTATTTTTTGGAACAATCGGGCAAAAAACGTATTGTCGCGGTTGCCACCAGCGGAGATACGGGAGGCGCCGTAGCGGATGCCCTCCACGGTCTCAAAAGTGTTGAAAACATCGTATTTTTCCCAAAAGGGTCTATTACGGAACGGCAGCGGCGCCAGATGACCACCCTGGGCGATAACATATATGCCTTTGAGGTGAACGGGGATTTCGATGTTTGCCAGGCGCTGGCCAAACGGCTGTTGGGGGACAAGGCTTTTGCAGAAGATCTTTTTGACGATGCGCATCGCTTTACCTCCGCCAATAGTATCAGTGTGGGTCGGCTTTTGCCGCAGGCGGTCTATCCTTTTTTCGCCTATTCCAGGGTAGCGGAATATGACGAACCCATGATTGCCAGTGTGCCTTCAGGGAATTTCGGCGATATGATGGGAACCGTCTTGGCGCGGGAAATGGGGCTTCCCATTGAAAAGATAATTTGTGGTGTAAACGAAAATGATGAATTTCCCGAATTTCTAAACACCGACGTCTATGTTGTCAAACCGTCACGCAAATCCCCCTCTTCGGCCATGATTGTCTCCAATCCCAGCAATTTCGCCAGACTTATCGATCTTTACGGCGGTCATGTTTACGACGAACGGGATGAAACAGGCAACGTTATCCGGGAAGGGGTAATGGACGTGCTGCCGGATCTTGATGCAATGCGCAGGGACTTCTGGTCCATCAGTGTTTCCAATCCCGATCATTACCTTGCCATAGAAGAGGTTTACAATCGGTACGGTGTCATGATGGAACCCCACGGTGCCGTGGGGTGGCACGCTCTCGACAGTTTTCTCAAGGGGAGGCACGATCGTCTGGCGGTGATTTATGAAACCGCCGATCCGGGAAAATTTCCTGATGAAGTGAAAAAGGCGGTCGGCGTGATTCCAAATGTTCCGGAAAGAATTGCCCGGCAGGCAAAGCTCTCTGAACGGATCTACACGATAGATGATCCGCCACACAGCAGGAAAGATGGTTCCCTGACCGTGAGCGAAGACCAGTATAACACGGCAAAGAAAATCATATCGGAAGATATTTATGCTGAAGGAGAGAATTAGTGGATGCGCTTATTTTCAATGTTCGATCTCCTCTGGCTTGATCAAAGAGAAGGCGGGATTATTCCTGATCGGATAACGGTGCACGATATACTCCTTTCGAGATGAGTTGGGTAATGTTTGCATAAAATTCTTCCACATGAAGGGGTTTCGGGATCAACAGATCAATCCCGGGCGTATTTTTAAGGTCTGCGCTATTCCTTCTTGAAACATTGAAGAGGGCGATCGCCAATTCGGGGCTGGTCTGATGCACTTTTCGGGTGAGCCATGATGTTTCTGACAGACTTTTGTTTCGGTCCAGCAAAAACAGATCAAAGGTCTCCGCTTTCAGGGCCTTAAAGCATTCCGCGTAGCTGTCGCTGCGGGTGATGTTGAGATGTTTTTCCGAAAGAAAGCGGCATAGCAGATTGTTCAGGATGTTTTGATTTCCAAGAAGCAGGATCTTTGCATCTTTGATGGATTTCCTTTTGGGCATGTCCTTTGTTTTAAGCAGAGCACGATCCAGCGGCAATGTGACATGAAAGGTCGTTCCCCCCGCTTCATGTCTGAGGACGCTGATCTTACCGCCATGCCTTTCTATCGCCGCATGGGCAAGGCTCAGTCCGAGACCTTTGTGTTCGCCGCCTTTGGTGGTGAAGAAGGGATCGAAAATCGTATCCGCCACATCTTCCTCAATGCCACATCCGTTTTCCTGTATATAAACGCTGATCATGTCGGGATCCTCCCGAGACGTCAGGTAAATTTCGCCGGGCTTTTCAATAGCCTCCGCAGCATTGGCAACAAGACTTGTGAAGGCGGTTTGCAGGTCCGATTTTGATCCGTTGATGGTTGAAGCGGTGTTGAGACTGCTTTTGAAAATGATTTGGTTTTCAGCGTCCGGATCCTGGCCGTAATGGATTCCCTTTGACGAACAGTATGAGGATACTGATTCCTCGATGATTTCATCCAAATTCAGCTTTTCCAACTCGCTTGGCTGATAGTTTTTCTTAGCATAACGCGTGAGAGCGTTCAGAAGGAGAGGGGCAGCGTCTGCCGTGTTATCAAATTCAAGGGCAATAGCACCGGCCATTTCTTGGAAAGCTTTAAACTTTTCCCGTTCAAAAAGGGTTTTTTGTTCTTCAATCTTTTTTTCTATCTCAATCACGTTGAGCAAGAGTGCCTTTCGACCCTTGTAGCGGGTTTTCTTAATATGAACTGCACAGTAGACCGGTCTTCCTTGACTGTTCTTAAATTGCAGGGCATTCGGCGTCTGATTGGCTGCCTTGCCATGAATAAAATCGAATATGGGTTGCGCATGGTTCGGGTCAATGATATCCAACAGCTTTTTTCCTGCAAGTTCCGCCAGACTGTAACCCAGCCAACCACAGGCCGCCTTATTGCCGTAGACAATGATCTCCTGCTGCAGAAGAAGAAGCCCACCGGGCACATGGGCCATTAATTCCCAGGCTTTTTCGAGGTTCTTCTTTAAACGTGCATTTTCCTTTTTGAGGCTTTTAATTTTTTCTTTCAGGTCATTATTTTTTTCTCGGAGCCTATGCCCCCAGCTGCCTGGCTTTTTCTGATCGGCCATTTTCGTCCGTTCTTGAACCATATGTTTTTTTGAACACACTTGATGAATTTGAGGATATACCGTATCATAATTTTCTAAAATCTGAAAATGCATTCCTCTTTGGAAGTGCATTGCGTGATGAAGTTACAAGGAGAGAAACACGTGAGCGATTTACCCTTTGTTCACCTTCATGTTCATACGGAATACAGCCTGTTGGATGGGGCCATCCGAATCGATCGAATGCTGGAGAAGGCCAAGGCCCAGGGAATGGACTCAGTGGCCATCACGGATCATGGAAATATGTTCGGTGTGGTCGATTTTTTTGATCGGGCCGCCAAGGCGGGGATCAAACCCATTATCGGTTGTGAGGTCTACGTGGCGCCGGGGGATCGAAGGGATCGCACGCCGTCTCAAAATGGGGGACCCAATGCTTATCATCTGGTGTTGCTGGTAATGAATGAGCAGGGCTACAAAAATTTGAGCACCCTGGTGACATTGGGCAATTTGCAGGGATTCTATTATCATCCGCGCGTCGATATGAGCGCGTTAAGAGAATACAACCAAGGGCTCGTCGCTCTTTCGGCCTGCTTAGCGGGTCATGTTCCCTATCTCATCAGAAATGGGCAAATGGATGCGGCAAAAGAAAAAGCGCGAGAAATGGCATCTGTTTTTGACGGGGACCGGTTTTTTCTGGAACTCCAGGCGAACAAAATGGCGGAGCAAAAGGTGGTGAACCGGGGGCTTCGAGAACTTTCGAAAGATCTATCCATTCCCATGGTTGCCACCAACGACTGTCACTATTTGAACCGGGAAGACTACGAGGCCCATGATGTCCTGCTCTGCATACAGACCGGGAAAAGCGTAGACGAGGAAAAGCGGCTTAGATTTACGTCTAACGAGTTTTATTTTAAGACGCGCCGGGAGATGGAAGAGGCGCTCCCCGATGACGCCGAAGCGCTGAACAACACCGCCCATGTGGCGCGTCTGTGCCAGTATGAAATGCGGTTTGGCGAGTATAAGTTCCCCGTATTCCATGTTCCGGAAAAGCAGAGCCTGAATGACATGTTGATGGCGCTGTCCCGGAAAGGCCTGGCGCGGCGGCTGGCCCAAAAAGAAGACGAAGAAGGACCCATAGGCCCTGAATTGCGCAGGGAATATGAGGAGCGGCTGCAATATGAACTGGAGATTATCCTGAAAATGGGTTTCGCGGGGTATTTCCTCATTGTGGCCGATTTTATCGAATATGCCCTGAACCATGACATCGCCGTGGGTCCCGGTCGTGGATCCGCTGCCGGTTCCCTGGTAGCGTACTGTCTGAATATCACCAATATCGAGCCCATCAAATACGGACTCCTTTTCGAACGATTTTTGAACCCGGCGCGCATCAGCATGCCCGATATTGATATCGATTTCTGTATCAACGGCCGGGATCAGGTCATCCAATACGTGGCGGACAAATACGGCCGAAACAATGTCAGCCAGATCATCACCTTCGGCACCATGAAGGCCCGAGGTGTCATACGGGACGTGG
Source organism: delta proteobacterium NaphS2 (assembly GCA_000179315.1). GTDB lineage: Bacteria > Desulfobacterota > DSM-4660 > Desulfatiglandales > Desulfatiglandaceae > NaphS2. The sequence continues at coordinate 14,451 of ADZZ01000594.1, read as the reverse complement.
GCCGGACCCTTAATGTCCCCTTGAGCGAAGTGGACCGAATCGCCAAGCTGGTTCCTGAAGGACCCGGTGTCAAGCTGGACCGGGCAATCCGTGAAGAGCCTGAGCTTAAGAGCCTTGAAAATGCGCCGGGAAGATCGCAAAAACTGCTGAGTATTTCACGGTCCCTCGAGGGGTTGGCGCGACATGCATCCACCCACGCATGCGGGGTGGTTATTTCGGACCGGCCGCTTACGGAATATTTGCCCCTTTACAAAGGGAGCAAGGGCGAAATCATGGCCCAGTTCACCATGGACAAGGTGGAGAAACTGGGGCTGATCAAGTTTGATTTTCTGGGCTTAAAGACGCTGACGGTGCTTAAGGAAGCGTTGAAGCTTATTGAAGCATCCGCCGGTCTGAAAATCGATCTCAACCGGATTTCCCTTGAAGATAAAGGAACTTACCAGCTTTGTGCGGATGGTAAGACGACCGGTGTCTTTCAATTGGAAAGCTCGGGAATGAAAGAGTTGTTGCGAAAACTCAATCCTGAAATTTTTGAGGACATCATCGCACTGGTGGCCCTTTATCGGCCGGGACCCCTCGGCAGCAACATGGTAGATGATTTCATCAACGGAAAGCATGGAAAGATCAGGGTCTCCTATTTTCTGCCGCAGCTGAAACCCATTTTGAAAGAGACTTATGGGGTGATTCTGTACCAGGAACAGGTGATGAAGATAGCCCAGGTACTGGCCAATTATACCATGGCGGAGGCCGATGAACTGAGAAAGGCGGTGGGAAAGAAAAAGCCCGAGGTGATGGCCAGGCATCGGGCCAGGTTCATCGATGGTGCCAAGGAAAATGGCGTCTCAGCGGACATGGCGGAAAAGCTTTTCGGACTGATCGAAAAGTTCGGTGGATACGGATTCAACAAGTCCCACTCTGCGGCTTACGCCATGATTGCCTACCAGACCGCCTACCTCAAAGCCCATTACCCGGTACAATTCATGTGCGCCCTTTTGACCCTGGATATGGGCAACCAGGATAAAACCATCAAGAATATTGCAGAATGCCGCACCATGGGGATTCAAATTCTGCCGCCGGATGTGAACGAAAGCCAGGCGGATTTTTCCGTGGTGGAAGATCAGATCCGGTTTGGATTGGCCGCAGTCAAGAATGTGGGACAGAAGGCCGTTGAAATGCTGATTGAAGAAAGGGACAAACACGGCCATTTCAAAGGGTTATTGGATTTCTGCCGCCGGATGGAAGGGAGCAAGGTCAACCGCAGGGTGTTGGAAGGGCTCATACAGTGCGGTGCATTCGATTTTACCAATGCCTTTCGCTCCAGGCTTTTCGAGGGTTTGGACGATGCGCTCAAGCTTTGCGGGGCCAGGCATGACCCCAATCAGCTCAACATGTTTGGTTCCCTTGAACTGGGGGAAGGGGAAGCCGGCGGACTTCTTGAGTTGCCGGACCTGCCGGAATGGGAAGAAAAGGAAAAACTCAGGCGGGAGAAGGAGGCTCTGGGGTTTTACATCACGGGGCACCCGTTGGAGGGCTTTCAAAAGGCCATTAAACGTTTTGCTACCTGTCTTGTGAACGACCTGCCCACTCAGAATGACAAAGATCAGGTGAAACTGGCGGGCGTTGTGGAGAGCCTCAAGCTGAAACGCACAAAGCGGGGGGACAAGATGGCGATTATGCACCTGGAGGATCTCACCGGCTCTACGGAGGTGGTTGTATTTCCGGATGTGTTTGCTGAAGCGGCGCCACTCTTAAAGGGTGATGAACCTTTGCTGGTGTCGGGAAGTGTTGAAATCGGTGATAAATCCGCAAAGATAATCGCCAAGGAGATTAAATCACTTCACAGGCTGGAATTGAAGGCCGCCAGAGCCGTTGTTATTTCGGTGAAAAACGAAAAATCTTCAAAAAATGTTCTTGAAAGTTTAAAGGATACGGTTTTTAAATATCCTGGAGAATGCAAACTCATGTTCAGGGTCGGATCATCGGCAACGGATCCGGTGCTGATTTCCGCTCATTTTCGGTACAGCATTTTGCCTTGTCCGCAGTTTTTTAAAGAGGTTGAAACGCTTTTTGGGGGAAACGTCTGTGAGGTGGTCTCCTGAAATCTTTATATCAAGGAGGGACTAGACATGGCACATGCCTCGGAAGTAATCACTCACCAGGCCCATGGTTCGGGACGGTGGTTTCCCGGAAACCGGCAGGAATTGCAGCAGATGGTTGAAACCTACATGAAAAACGCGCAGCCGAAATCCGTTGACGGGCGCATCGTGGCCGCCATCGCACCCCATGCGGGGTTCATATATTCCGGAAAGGTGGCCGGTTTTACGTTTCAAGCCATCAAAGATAATGCGCAAAAGATGGGCGCACCGGAAACGGTGGTGGTACTCGGTTTGAGCCATCGGGGCGGTTTTTCCGGTGTTGCGCTTATGGACGGCGACTTTATTGAAACACCTTTGGGAAGAACGTCGCTGGACAAGGAAGCCTCGGAATTCCTGGCTGCGGAAAGCCCACGGATATCCATAGATTACGGTCCTCATCGGGGTGAACATTCTGCCGAAAACGAAATACCTTTTGTTCAGGCAGCCCTGCCGGAAAGCAAAGTGGTGGTGGGGCTGATAGGGGATCATGATCCCAAAACCCTCAACGCACTTGTGGGGGCGCTGGAGGCCCTTTCCGGGAAAAAACGGCTGCTGGTGGTGGCCAGTACGGATATGCTGCATGACCCCAGCTATGATCTCGTCAGGAGGACAGACGAAAAAACCCTTCAAAAGCTTGCGGCAATGGACAGTAAAGGACTGCAGGAAGCCTGGGGGTACGATAAACAGATTTTTTGCGGTATAGGGCCTGTTCTGGTTGCCATGGGGTTTGCCCAGGCAAAAGGGGCCAAAAGGGGGTCGGTGCTCTATTACCGAAACAGCGGGGATGACTTTCCGGAAAGCCGTGGGCGCTGGGTGGTGGGTTACGGATCCGCCGTTTTTGTGGTGGACGAAACTTCAGAAGAAACGAAATGATCTAAAATGCCGGCCGCCCCATACATTTTGTTTTCCGCCTGCTGCCAGACGATGGACCGGGGACCTTCCAGGATTTCCGCCGTAATTTCCTGCCCCCTGTGGGCCGGCAGGCAGTGCATCACCCGTGCGCCCTTGTCCGCCACTTTGAGCAGTGCTTCATTGATTTGATACCCCTGGAATATCTCGCATTTTGTTTCTTCTTCCTTTTCTTCTCCCATGCTGACCCATACGTCCGTATAAAGGATATGGGCGCCCGAAGATGCTTCTTCGGGGTCTTCAATAACGGCCAGGTCAGCGCCGGTTTGCCGGGCGATGCTTTTGGCTTTTTTAAGAATCTCCGGATCGGGGCAATATCCCTTGGGGCAGGCCACAGTCATATGCATTCCAGCCAGGGCGCAAACCATCAGCAGCGAATGGCATACGTTGTTACCGTCGCCGATATAGGCCATTTTCAGGTCTTTCACCTGCCCTTTGACCTCCAGAACCGTGAAAATGTCACAGATGGCCTGGGTGGGGTGGGCCAGATCGCTCAGGCCGTTGATGACCGGTATTCCGGAATAACGGGAAAGATCTTCAACGGTCTGGTGCTCGTAGACCCTGGCAACCAGTGCATCCAGATAGCTGCCGAACATGCGCGCCGTGTCCTCGATGGGTTCACCCCGTTTGATTTGAAGATCCCCAACCGGTAGGTATATGGTGGCACCGCCCAGTCTCAGAATGGCCGATTCAAAGCTGGTTCTGGTACGGGTCGATGGCTTCTCAAACAGAATGCCGATGACTTTGTTTTGAAGCACCCGAAGGGATTTTCTCTGCTTCATATCCTGTTTTAGAATCTTAATCCGATCAAAGATTTCAAAGAGTTGCTCAGGAGATAGTCCCTGTGCCGTGAGGAATGACCCTGCCATTTTGAAGCTCCGCTAGATTAACGAAAAAGACTTAATCAATATTAGAGAATAAAATGAAAGTCAATACTTTTTTTGATTTTAAGCGAATCAGGCGTAAAGCGCTTTTTTGAGGAAGGAAAATCCGAGGGTCAGAAGCGCAATGTCATCGGTTTTAACGCGATGTGCGGTCTCATCATCAATTTCAAATTGTGTCAGAAACGATGTTTCAAAGACAAATTCTCTGAAGATATCCGGATTGTAAAGGGCCACCATGACTTTCTGCTGTTGGGATTCGGTAAGCGCTGTTGACGGGTTTCTTCTGGGATGGAACAGGATGTCCAGCATTTTATCGTTCATCCGGATATAGGGCAAAAGGCCCTGATTTTCAACCCACTGGGCGATGGTCCAGTTTTTTTCTTCCTCGATGCCGCGGCACAAGGGGATTTGAAGCAGTGAATAAAATTCCTTCGGATTTTTTTCTTTTGGATTAATGCCTGAAAAGCGGCCCAGCGGAAACAAACGGCATGCAGTGGGACGATCATTGTATATGGAACACCCGTTAGGGGTCACAAAAGGACAGATTGCATTTTCACCGGCCATCTTGATGGAGAGGATGGGAAAACCGGATTCCGGATCCGGCCGATAGACCACATAGCGGGCAAGAAAATCATCGGAATGAATGTCCAGATTTTTCTTTATTTTCAACAGGTCAAAGGGGGTAAGCGGCAAATGTTTGTTCCGGCAACATGCATTGAAGCACGAAAGGTCGCTGTGACAACAAAAGGAAAAGGTATCCGACGGTTTCAGCCGGTCTTTATGGGATGGTGGAGATTCCAGAAACATGCTGTCTCCTTTTATTCAAAATTTACCATCCATCTAACTTGGCGGTCCCGGCGGTCCTGGAAGCGGCGGCAAGGTGGTCGTCGTGGTCGTCGAAGTAGTGGTGGTCGTCGAAGTGGTTGTTGGTCTCGTCGTTGTCGTGCTGCTGGTCGTAGTTGTTGTTGTCGTAGGCAGTGTCGTTGTCGTGGTCGTCGTTGTGGTCGTGGGCAGTGTGGTGGTTGTAGTCGTCGAAGTTGTCGTTGTCGTAGGCAGTGTCGTTGTCGTAGTCGTCGAAGTGGTTGTTGTCGAAGTGGTTGTTGGTCTCGTCGTTGTCGTGCTGCTGGTCGTAGTTGTTGTTGTCGTAGGCAGTGTCGTTGTCGTGGTCGTCGTTGTGGTCGTGGGCAGTGTGGTGGTTGTAGTCGTCGAAGTTGTCGTTGTCGTAGGCAGTGTCGTTGTCGTGGTCGTTGTGGTCGTGGTGGGCTTAGTTGTTGTGGTCGTTGTCGTAGTCGTCGTTGTGGTGGTTGTAGTCGTTGTTGTGGTTGTCGTCGTCGTTGTTGTTGTGGTTGTAGAACTCCATAGAGCGTCTAACTGACTCAGCGTAGTTGATGTTTCCTTCAATGTTGTGGTCGGGCTTGTTGTCGTTGTCGGCACTGTTGTGGTGGTGGTTGTTGTGGTTGTTGATTCTTCTGATGTACCTTCCACGGTGGTTTCGGTTGTAGTCGTTTCCCCATATAACATCTGTGCTTCCAGTATACCTGCATCATCTAACAGAACAGGCGTAGAAGGTGGTAAATTTTCTATGACATCGGTTGAAAAGCCACTGGTAAGGTTTACATACTGAGATGGGTCATACAGATTTGCCACTTCCACCATGCCTTCAAAACAGATGACCTTCGTAATGGTGTCATTAACGATCCAGACCAAATAAAGGGTGCCGCGTACACCAATGACGGCAGTAGGGGTCTTGATCTGAAAGTCTTTCTTTTTAAATTTCATCAGATCCTTGGTAAATACTTTGAACTTACCGGTCAACAAGCGAAATTCGGCGTTTCTTTCCTTTCTTTTCGCGTCAAATTCAAATTTATCCAGATGGAGATCCGCCTTTTCTCCCATGGTCACATAGCTGCCGTCTCTGAATGCTAACCGCAATCTTGAATCTGCAGCGGTCTTGAGTTGATCATGGAGAAAAAGCAACATGCCTTGGGTAGCTCGAAGCGGTTTTCGGACACCTGCTCTGGTCACAGTTGCAGAACCTTTGATATCCTTTATTTCACCTATGATGTCTTGGGCAAACGCCGTAAGAGGAAGCGAGAGCACGAGCACCAGTATGAGAAGAGAAATTCTCAGCTTGCTCCTTCTAAAAATTGACTCAGACAGTGACTTCGGATTCATCATGGCACTTTACCTTCCTGATGGCGTTTAATTATGAGGCATTAGCGCCTGACACTAAAAAACATACGAAATTTCGAGGGCATAAATATTCTTTTTAAATGAGTAAGGATCTTCGCCGCTGGGTGAAGTATAATCAGAATTATTTCTGAGATGTATATACGTAAAAGACAGCTGAAGACGCTTCATCAAATATCGCTTCAGGGTGCATACGGTGGTATATGTGCTGTCCTTGCGACCGCCGCTTGGAGTGAAATCGGGGTAATGTATGCGTGTATAAGTAAACGATAGATCTCCCCATATATCCCAATAGAGATTGGCTGCAATGCCTGCCATCAATTCATGGTAGCTATAGGTGGAAGGGTCGTCTCCAGATTGTTCATAAGTGGTCCTGTAGCCGATTCTGGGAAATATTTGCGTATCGGGAACTTGGTAGCTTTGCGTAATATCGGCAGCATAGCGGGATGAATCTGCGGTCAATCCGTCCAGATAGTCCTTGATCTGATAGATCAAGTTGATATCGGTTTTAAGGTTGTATGGCTCACGGATACTGATGGTGGGCATAAAAGTCTGCATACGAAGGCGGGCATGGGAGTTGTTGCCGAATGTGAGGTAAATGGGCGGATTGATGTTTTGTTTCTTACCGCCGGAATAGAAGTAGGTAAAATCATACTGAAAGCGAAAAAAAACAGGGTCCCAGTCTGCCTGAAAATACGCAAAGGGGCTTTGAGACGTCACATTGCTTTCTGTCCAGTCCCGATATCCAATTGAATAAAGCGTGTAACCGAGCCCCGCCTCCATCTTCCGCATATTGAGAAACTTGTATGCACCCTTCAGCACGAAAACCTGGTATTGATCACCTTTGCCAGTCCCTCCGGTAACCGGCCCCCCGGAGACTTCATTCAAAGGGTCACGAGCCAAGTTGTCATCATAACCCCAGCTGAAGTTGGTGAACAGGTACCACGGTTTGTGGGCCCAAGCGGCTTCTTCAACCCGTGGAAGGGTCTGTCGTGCGTTTTCCGCCAGAGGTGTTCCAGGATCAATTTCAGCCACTTCCTTGAACATTTTGCCGGCTTGCTCAAACTGTTCCTCCTGCAGGTAAGTGGCGCCGGTCATATATGTCGAAATCTGGTGGAGCCTCGGATCCAGTTGTTTTGCGCGGTTAAAGCATTTAAGGGCTTCGTCGTAACGCCCTGCGTCTTTATACGTACTTCCCAATTCCAGAAACAGGCGGCCGTTTTTTGAATCAATTTTCTCCGCATCTTTTAGGGTTGAAATGGCCTTATCGTATTCCTTTTCATCTCTGTAAATGGCTGCGATATCAAAATAGGCCTTAAAAAAAAGCTTTGGATCCCTCCCGGTCAGAGATTCAAATATTTCAAGGGCCTCATGGTTCTTCTTGAGGCGTACGTAGGCGACGGCAACATAATACTGAAATTCCAGGTTCTGAGGTTCCATAGCCGATGCTTTTTCAAAGAAGCTGGCGGCTTCCTCATAGTCCTGCATATCCAGCGCATCAATGCCGTCCATGAAAACATCCATTGCCGTTGATTTTTCAGCAGACGACGTCGGTTTCGCCGGAATACCGGATGACGCGGAAGGTGATGATGTTGACGCAGCAATGGAATTTTTAATGAAATTCACATGCTGTAAATCAATATTTCCACCTTTCTGTGCTTGAAAAGATCTTTTGTCTTGATGGGAGGCACTTGAAGCCTGTGACGCCATTCCAAGACACAACATGACCATAACGACGATAAGGAAAGGAAGTTTTATTGGCGTTTGAAACCGACGGTTTGCTGAAAGGCGCGGCACGGTTTTGGCGAAAACAGTTTTCAAATAATCACCTGAAATGGATTGTCTGGTCACTGGAATCTTTGGTTGCTGCGCAATATTGAAATACTAAAATTTAGGCACCGTAAGACCGGAAAAAACAGATCCTAAACATTATTTAATGATATAAGTGTTGCTGCTGTCAAGAATTTTCTGGAAATTGCAGGGATCAAAAAAGGGAACAAACAGTTCTAAAATATGGCCCTGTTTGATCTCTGACCCACGCGATTGCCGTACTTTTTGTTGACACGTTTTGTGCCGTTGGATACGCTTTCCCATTTGAAATTTGGCGAGATATGTTTTTTTGTTTTTTGGGAGATTAGGGCTTGATGACTGAAGAAGACTTTTTGAAATGACGCAAGAAGTAAATGAAAGGAAACTAGTGCTCCTTGATTCGCTGATGATGTTGGCGGTTTTTGCTTTCCTTTTTTGTTACTTTGAGCCTAACTCCCTGTTTTCAAAAACAATCACTACAGGCGGAGATACCGCCTCCCATTACTATACGGCCCGATATCTGATAGACGATCTGCTGCCGAAGGGAAGAATTACCGGGTGGTGCCAGGGAAACCTTGCTGGGTTTCCCATGCTTCAAAACTATTTTCCTTTGCCATTTCTGGCGATCTGGGTGTTTTCCTGGATCATGCCCCTTCAAATTGCCTTCAAACTAGGAACTGTTCTGGGAACATTTCTACTGCCTCCCTGCACTTATGCCTTTTTTCGCTTAATCAGACAACCTTTCCCGGTTCCCATAATTGGTGCAATCTTTTCGCTTGCCTTTCTATTTATGGAGGGCAATACCATGTGGGGCGGGAATATTCCCAGCACGCTTGCCGGTCCGTTTTGCTATAGCTTGGGTTTTTCACTGCTCATCCTCTGGTTGGGCCTTCTTTACCGGGCCATGTGCGGGTATGGGGGGATCAGATATTGTGCCATTGTCCTGGCGTTGGTTGGAATGTGTCATGGCTATACCCTTTTGGTTGCACTTTTTTCATCATTGTATTTCCTCCTCAATCGAAGGAAGTTCAGGTCAAACCTGAAAAAACTTTTGCTCATACATTCTCTGGCATTTTGTTTGATGGGGTTTTGGCTGGTTCCATTAATCGCTTTTCTACCTTGGACCACCCGTTTCAACGTTATTTGGATTTTTTTCAACTGGGGCCAGATTCAGCGGGAGATTTTTCCAGTCATTATTCTACCGTTTGCGGGCATAACGGTGACAATCACTATCTGGAAACTTGTGATGATGCTCACGCGTCGCAAATTTTCATTGCCGGATCACTGGGCCTATGTCTGGTTTATTATTTTAGGCAGTTTGTTTCTTTTCACAATCGGTTACCGGATCGGTCTTCCGGATATTCGGTTTCTCCCTTCATTTCAGTTCTTCCTCGTTATTGGCGCCGCCCTGGCATGGCCCCGGATATCGAACGCTGGCACTCAGAAATTATTGGCTGTTGCCGCGGTTCTGTTGCTGACACTCTTATGGGTGGACAGCCGTGAAACCATCTGCAGGAACTGGGCACGATCCAACTATGCCGGATTTGAGTCAAAAACACTCTGGAAACCTTTCAAGGCAGTGAATCGGTTTTTGAAAGGTGATGTCAAGGATCCAAGGGTTGTTTACGAACACAGCATCCGTCACCAGGGGGCAGGTACTGTGCGGGCGTTTGAAAATTTGCCGCTTTTTTCAGGTCGTTCAACACTGGAAGGGGTCTACATTCAAGCAAGCCTGTCGGTCCCCTTTATTTTCTACTTGCAGTCGGAAATGTCCCAAAACCCTTCCACGCCCATCGCCGATTACAACTATTCGCGGTTTAACCTGAAAAAGGCGCACGAACACCTGAAATTGTTCAACGTGAGCGAAGTCGTATTGGTGGAACCCGAAACCATCAGGGCAGCCAATGCATCTCCTGGGTTTGATGTCGTCTATCGGGCTGCTCCTTACCAGGTTTACCGGGTCAATGGCAATTCGGGGCATTATGTGGTGCCATTGAAATACAAGCCCATTGCGACTTCCACAGGGAAATGGCGTAAATTGTCCTACAAATGGTTTCGCCTGGGAGACTTGTCCATCCCGCTGGTATTTAAAGACAATTTGGACCAAAAAGATTTCAGCCGGTTCCATGTGCTGAAAAGCCCCCATGTGAAAGCCCCTCCAAAGATCCCCCTGGATGATATGCCCCCCATTCGAGAGGTGTTAAAAGAAGATGAAATTCTCATTGAAAATGCTTCAGTTGGAAAACCGCTTCTGATAAAAGTCTCCTATCATCCCAATTGGAAGGTGGAGGGGGCGGACCGCATTTACCTGACTTCGCCCGCCTTCATGCTGATATATCCCCAGAAATCCAGGGTTAGGCTCTTTTACGGACGGACCTGGCCGGACTATCTGGGCGCTTTGTTAACCGTGATGACCATCTTATCCCTGCTTTTGTACCCTAAAACAGACGCTTTCAGAAAAAGACTGTCAAAAGCATTTGATCGCTATGCATACAAAGCGATTTGTTTTTGCATGGGCCTTTTGACGATGATGATAATCTATTTTCTGGCTCGATTGGCACCACAATTTCCGGTTCTTCCCTACAACAAGGGTATCAAGGCGTTTGGTGAGGAGGATTACGGCGTTGCCAGGGGTTATTTTCAGAAGGTGATGGAGGAATTTCCCCAGACGGTTATCGTGGATCAAGCCGCATATCAGTACGCCATGTCTTACTACCGCGAAAAAGACTGGAAACTGACAATTTTCTGGCTCAACTGGCTCCTGGAAACTTATCCGGAAACACGCCGGGCAGCGGAAGTTTATTACCACATGGGGCTTTGTTATCTGAACCAGGGAAAAACCGAACAGGCCCGAGTCTGGTTCCAAAAAACCGTGAACCGATTTCCCGGGACCAATTGGGCCGGTTTCGCGAAAGACCGCCTTCAAGGGATGCCTGCGTCATGAAATCGAATCCCGGCGTGACTGTTTTCATCCCTGTGTACAACGAAGAAGACCTTTTGGTGAAAAATACCCTTCTGCTGTTGGATTTTTTGGATAGGCTCGATATGCCACATGAAGTGATTTTGGGCAGCAACGGCTCTGTAGATGATACGGTGGATCTTGCAAGGGAGTTGAGTAAACGATATGGTCCGGTCCGTTTCTTTCACATAGCGTTCAAGGGGGTGGGACGGGCTTTCAAAGAAGGGATCCGTATGTCCGCCTATGAACGGATTGTCACCGTTGACATGGACCTTTCCATTGCACTCGATTTCATCCCCGAGGCTTGCCGTTTGCTGGACTATTCAGATATCGTTATCGGAAGCAAGATCACGGGAAAACAGCAGCGTTCATGGATTCGAATGGCAGCCAGCAACATCTTCATCAGCCTGGCCGGGCGTTTTTTGAACATCAATTATCATGATTATTCCATAGCGGCCAAAGGATATCGTAAAGGTTTGTTGGAAAAATATTTTAACTACATCGACGACCACACTTTTTATGTGGTAGAAATTGTACAGCGCGCTTCTCGTAACGGGTGTAGAATACTGGAGGTCCCGGTCAATTGTATGGATATGCGGGAGAGCCGCTTCAATCTGATTCATGAAGGGGTATACAAGTTTGGACATCTGTTCCGGTTGTGGCTGAAAACAAGAAAGACCAAAAGCTGAAAGTTTAAAGCTTGGAGGCTACACGATATCTGTGTCACCAAAGGTTATATGCCAATGGTTCAAAATGGAGCTATTTCCGCACCGATAACCGAAATACCATGTTTTGGGGTTGATGATTTCGGGGAGCCTTATGAACCCCGACCGTTTTAAGAACCGCATGCCGTTGGGGGGCGAAAGGCATGTGAGAAAATCGCCCCCTCGGTCTTTCACGTACCTTCCAGCAAAAGAAAGAATGCTGCTCATTAAACCGTCCGGCGCTACGGGGAAAGGAAAGAGATCAACCAGAACTCCGAAAGAGTGGTTTCGAAGAAACATCATGCGAAGTACGAGGTAGCCGATCCGCTTTCCATTATATCGAATGGCAAAGGGATGATAATGAAATTGTGAAGCGGCCAGGTAGCGCCATTGGAGATAGCGGCTGTCCCGAATTTGGATGAGGGGACATGACTGCTCATTTTTTGAAAAAGTCGAAAAATAATGAGTTTGCCAGAGCGCGTCGTATTCCCCATTGAAATGGCGGATGGGTTCCATGTGGAGGCCGTCGTCCGGTGCTAACTTGATCAGATTGTGATTTGAGACGTTCGGGCTTGTCTTTGATGGTGTTTTCGAGTGGCCTCCCAACCATTGTAACGCGTGGAAAATCGCCGCCAAGGGGCGCAACGGCTTGATCATTACGGGAATGGAAGGCAGGGTCCGCCAACCAAGTCTTTTATTATATGCCGGAAGGACACGTTGGTTGGGAAATCCCCATATGGTGGAAATGTTATGCTCGGCTTCGAGGCGGTCATAGAGATCCTGAGCCAGAGCAGTGAATAACCCCTGCCGTCGATATCGGGGATGTGTCATTGCATCGACCGCGAATGCCAAGCGCACTTGCTTTCCGTTAATGGAAAAACGGCTGGGTATGGCAGCATATTGTCCGACAATAATACCGTCATCATCTTCGGCCAAAGAACAAAATCCCCGGCCGGCCGGATTCTCCCTGAACTGCCATTTCCATACATCCGGAAGACGTCGAACCGGATCCAAATCTCCGAAAACCTTGTTTCGAAGGCGAAGGATCTGAACTTCGTCACCTTCGAGGTAAGGTCTTATGCGGTATTTTTTTGCCACCTTTCTAATAATCTCGTATGGCGTTCTATTGCCTGCCATTGGGGGTAATGAAAAATACTGCTGCGGACCGAGTCATTTTTCATTTTTGAAGGAAATGGCTTCGATATTGCGCTGTTCGAGTCCTTTTCGAAGATCTTCATTCATCAACAGGTTCAGATCATTCTTCCAGAAATAGTGCCAGTGCTTATATTTCCTGTGGGTTTGTTCGTCTCCCAGACCGGGATGCAGAAAAAGTTCTACACAGTCTAACTTCTTATGAACAGACAATGTATCCAGTATCTGCAGGACATCGGCACAAGTCATTCGTCCGCCTGCCTTGATAAAGCCAACCGACGGCATATTCTTTTGGAGCGGAAATAGCCTTCTGGCAGTGATAAGTCGCGTCCATCCCCAAAGGCCCATCCACTGCAAAAAGCGCATCAATTCGATTTCGGGAAACAATCTTTTTGAAAGTGAGGGCTCGATCATGGTGTTTCTTATAAATGGGATGTGATAATATTGAGCGATTTTGAGGCAGATATCGCAAAACCCTGGAAAGAGGTGAACGAACTGGTGGCTGTCAATATGACTGATTTTGATGCCGCGCCTCAGCGGTTTTTCCACCTGGGCGTGCCACTCCGCTCTGACCTCTTTATAATCAATTTTACGGGTAAGGATAGCCCTTAACAGCCGGTTTCGGGAGGGCAGCAATCCATCGCGGGTGTTAATTGTCGATAGTCTTTTAGTTGACAGCAGGGGAGGTTCATCCGTGAGCACCAAGTGAATGCCTATGTCCAGGGCAGGGTTCTCAAGGGCCAGATCCATGGCTTGTTCTGCCGCTTCTCCCCCCGAGATGAGCGAAGTGCTCGTCAAAAGGCCTTTTTTAAAGGCAGCAATAATTCCGTGGTTCACGCCTGCGGTTAATCCGAAGTCGTCGGCATTAAAAATAACTTTCATATGGATGGGTTATCCCGATGTTTTTCTCCGGTTTCTGAACACGAAAAACAAAAATGCTGCAATGAAAATTCCCGCAAGACCTATCCACACCGACCTGTAACGCCTGAACAGATTTTCCGATGCAATGATCTTGACCACTGCCTGGCATAGAGCCGTATGGTGAACGTTTTTTAAATCGTACTCTAAATAGCAGAAGACCGGATAGTTGGCGCCGGGAAGTGCTGAGAAATTACGGATTTCAAAGCTCAGGTTTTTTTGGGATCGAGGCCCCATCTGAAAGTCGATTTGAGGGGTTGGGGTTGAGAGCTCCCGTGGAAGGGCGAGGGATGCCAGGAGGTGCTTTTCACTGACGCCGAGATTTTTAATGTCCAGGAAGAGTTCTCCCTGTTTGTCTATGGTAATGTTCTTGCTAATGACCGCAAGATCGGGATTGAGATTGGCACCCACGGAGAATGTCATGCCGGAGAGCGCTGAAAAAGGGTATTGGTTTGCATCGTGAAAATCCACAAAGACGGTCAGCGGGTACCTCCCCGCCTTCACTCCTTGCGTGTTTTTTTCAAAAAAAAACACATCGGATTTAGTGGGATCAAGCTGTGGTTGGACTCTTGAATCGAGGGTTTCTTCCATGAGTTCTAAGTGAACCTGAAGACTGTAGGCGGCTGCGGTGCCCTCATTGGTAAGTTTCACCGTGATCCTGACATGGTTTTCGGAGGGTTCCACCGTTGTTCGTGTCTGGATTTTGATCACTCCGGCAAGAGCAGGTGCAGCAAGGAGGATGGAGAAGCAAAAGGCCGCCAGCATGCTTTTGTAAAAACAGTATATTTGAT
>ADZZ01000595.1 GCA_000179315.1 delta proteobacterium NaphS2 | reverse complement strand
GACGAAAAAAGACAGCGAAGAGAGATCAGTTACTTTCGTGGAGTATGTGGAAATCTGCATTTGGTTCCATTTTCGGGTATGATTTTGGGGAGTTAATATAGACCCACTGAGCGATGGGGGGTCTGATTTATTAAAAAAGGTAAGGCCCGAAGTTGCCGCTTCGGGCCTCTTTTTTTGGGAAAAACAGAAGCAGACCGTCTTCCCCGGACAATATAAAGCATACCCATCATAGGTCTGCTTTTGATCCTTTTCAAGATCAAAGGCGTCATGCCCTTAAGGCTTCTAAAAAAAAATCCAGTGTAAAAGTTGTGGATTCATTTTCCATGTGTGCCGGAGCTGTTTCAGAGGCCAGGCGTACTGTAGCGATCAATGTCGTGAACAAGCCCGCACGGAACAGCGACGACAAGCACAACGCCGTTACCGGCAAACAGAAAAAGGCCGCAAAGCTCATCGGAGGGCGGAACGTCGGCGAAGAATAAAAAAAAGTAAAAAAACCGTGGATGATCAGGGTTCAACACCCCCGTCATCCGGTGATAAGGTGCCCTCCAGGTGGTCCGGCGTGGGTCCGAGATGCCGTTTTTGCGGCTCATGGGGTGTTATTGTGAAAGATTTTCCCCGCCGAGGCTACGGCAATCATCCACAAACTGTTCCGGAGGTGTTCACATGATGGTTAAAAAGCCTCTTTTTCCAAAACGAATACGCAAAATCGCCAGCGGTTTTGCCTTTATTGAACATCGCTTTTTGCGAAAGGGTTTTTGGGAGAGCCTGAGTCATATTGAACTGCTGCTCTACATTTTTCTGGTGGTGGTATCTGACAAAAACGGGCTGTCTTATTACGGCTACGACAAAATCTGCCGGATTCTAAGGGTGGATGCAGATCAATATATCAATGCCCGTAATCGCTTGCTGGACAAGGACCTGATTGGATTTGACGCC